>NZ_JBEXCS010000016.1:0-124015 GCF_040605395.1 Streptomyces sp. NPDC005648
TGGTACTGGGCGTCCGGGTAGGGGTCCTTGCCGTTGCCGAGGTTCTCGATCTCCAGGCCGTACAGGCAGTCGTTGCCGTCGGCGTTGGCCTGATCGTCCTTGGGCAGCGGACTCGTCTCGGCACGCAGAGCGTTGAGGACGTCGAGGTCTACCAGGCCGGCGTGGTTGGCGCGTCCGTGGCCGACCATCCACAGGCCTTCGGTCTGGCCGAGCCAGGAGTGGCACAGTGGGCCGGGGAGGTCGGATCTGCCGTCGAAGCAGAGTTCCTTGTCGCCGTGGCCGGCCGTGTGATGGATCAGGACGCCGATGACGGGGCCGAAGACCTTGCCGGTGACGGCCTCTCGGTTGTGCGTGGCCCAGCCAGCGTGCTCGTTCACGGTCAGGCCCTCGGCTCTGAGGACCTCGAGCATTCTGGCGGCGGTCAGCGGAGTGGTGGACAACGGGTCCTCCAGGGCAAAAGGAAAACCCCGGCCGACGGCTCGGGGCGTGGGGAACGGGGTGGGTCAGGATGCGGCTTCGTAGACGACCGTCATGCGCAGCTGAGCGCCGGAGGCAAGGGTTTCGGGGACGGTGGCCGTGAGGCCGAGCAGGCGGGCGTCGGTGGCCGATGTGGACATGAACGGGGTGGTGGTGTTGGCGTTGGCGCTGATGACGGTCTCGCCGGCCCACCGGGCGGTGCCGAGCAGCTGGCAGGCGGAGACGAGGGCTGCGCCGGCGTTGGCGGCCTGGGCGGGCAGGGAGAAGGAGTAGGTCCCGGTGCCGTAGGTGGTCGACGACCCTGAGATCAGGTTGATGTGGCAGATGACCGTGCGGCCGATCTTCATATAGCGGCCGGTCAGCGTGCCGTTGTTCAGGACGGGCGCGGTACCGGACGACGTCCAGGTCGGGTTGTAGGCCGTCCACCCGGCGAACATGCTGTTGAACTGGTCGCGTATCTCCTGGTTCATCAGCGCGGCCGAGACCACCTCGCCGACCACCCAGGTACGCGGGGCGAACGTCATGACGACTCCCTCATGGGGCCGGGATCCGGTACCGGATCCGGCGGCCTGTTCGGGTTGTTGGGGTCGTCCTCGTTCCACCAGTTCCGCAGCCCGGGCTTCAGGCCCATCAGGCTGGCCTCGACGGCGGCGACGTCGGCCGGGAAGACGATCGCGCACCAGCCCCAGCCGCATTCGGTGCAGGCGTAGCGGGGGTCGGCCGGTGAGACGACCGCGGCGGACCCGCACGACGAGCAGTCGGCGATCCACCGGTTCTGGTTGATCCGCGCGAAGTACACCTCGTCGACGATCTCCTCAGGCGGGGTGACGCGTCGGCCCATGCGGGTCTCGTACCAGCGCCACACCAGCAGCGCGGCCGGGATCAGAGCCCAGGCGTCCGCAGGCTCGGGAGGCGGCGGGACGTAGAACGTCTCGGCGCGCACCACGGCAATGGGCATGAGGGCTCCTAGTAAGCGAGGCGTGTGGTGGAGTCGAGGACGGAGTAGACCGGGTCGTCCAGCACCCACACCGAGTCGTTGTTGGTGGCGGAGGTGTGGAACTGGATCACGTGTGAGTTGTTGCGGATCGTCTCGGTGTAGCCCTCGACGGTGACCCGCATCGACGACGCCGGCGCCTGGGCAGGCAGGTTGGTCACGGAGAAGTACGAGCTGATGTCGGCGGCGAGGATGCCCAGGTAGCTGGACATCGTGAGCGCCTCGATCGGCACCTCGCGCAGTTCCGGCGCCGGGTCGGCGTAGCGGGAGACCCGCCAGTACGCGGCGTCCAGCACCGAGTTGTCGGACGTCTTGAGGATCGAGAGGGCGCCCGGGTCGTAGACCCCGAACGCCAGGACGCTCGACGGCGCGGACACCTTCTGGGTGGCGCCGCCCGGCCTGCTCGCCTCGATGGTGTTGACCAGCTTCTGATCGTCGTCGGCCAAGTCGACGTTGCGGGTTTCCAGGTCGGCGTAGTCGGCGGTGAAACTCTCGCCCGCCGGGGCCGGGTTGTAGCGCAGGTCGCGGGACTGGAAGGCGAGCCCGTATCCATCGCGGACGGCGAACAGGCGGGCGGACTCGGTGCTCTCCACCTCCCGCATGCGGGCCACGACCTGGCTGCCGCCCGGGCCCTGGGAGGCGATCGGGTCGAACGTGGCGCCGGAGATCGTCACGCTGGTCAGTCCCGCGTAGCTGGCCAGGCGGGTGAAGCGCACGTCGGCATCCTCGCCGGAGAAGCCGGTCATGCCGGCCGTGTAGTGGCCGGTGATGAGCGGGCCGACGGAGTAGTCCAGGGTCTGGTAGACGGCGACGTGCCCGATCTGCCCGTTCCACAGGCGGGTGTTGCGGTAGCCGCCGACGTGCAGGACACGCTGGTCGAAGCCGCGTGGCACCGCGAGGGAGGAGTCGACGAGGGTGCCGTCGATCCACACCTTGCCCTCGCGCTGGTCGTAGACGACGTGATGCCAGTTGCCGTCCGCGAGCGTGGTCGGCCCGCTGACCGTCTCCACGGTGAGGGTGCTGGTGAGGTTGGACGTCCACTCGATCTGCAGGTTGCCGCCCGCCGCGATGGACAACAGGTGCTGGTAGACCAGGTCGGCGGAGTGCATGCCCATGATGCAGCGGCCGGTGGTCGTGGTCTGGAACCAGGCCTCCCAGCAGCGGTACAGGGTGCCCTCGTACTGGGGGCCGAGGTCGGCAGACAGCCACTGGCCCACGGTCGCGGACGACGGCGTGAACACCGGCAGGCTCTCGCTGGTCTCCGGCGGCCCGGAGGCGCCGCCGAGGGTGAGGGTGCCGCCGACTCCGGACTGGGTGATGGCGAGCGACGGGGCGCCGTTGCCGCTGATGTCGCCAGCGGTGGCCGAGGTGCTGTCCTCGGACAGCGGGTAGTACACCATCGGCGCCTGGACGAGGATCTCCTCGGCTGCCATCGACCGCAGCGCGGACAGCCGGTTGAGGCGCTTGAACAGGTCCGTGCACGAGACCGTGACCGTGGAGACGAGGCCTTCCCAGTCAACGGGGAACTCGTTGACCATGCCGTAGAAGCGCGGCCGGACCGTCGCGCCGACCACCTCCACCTCGAAAGCGTCGGCGGTGCCCACATCGCGGTGGGACTCCATGGAGAACGTCACCGTGTCCGTGCCCACCCAGGCCGGGGTGGCCAGGGTGCGGCGGACCGTCCACACGTAGCCGTCTCCGGACGTCTCCCAGTACACGGTGCCGGATGCTTCCCGGACCCTCAGCCAGCCGTGCTGGATCGGGTCGTAGGTGAGGGTGACCGCGGCCCCGTCGGCGTAGCCGACGTCCGACCTGAAGGAGATCTGTCCGCTTACCCGGTTGTGTTCGATCCCGATGCGTGTGCCCGCGGTCGCCGAGTTCACGAAGAGGCCCGCGGTGCACGCGGTCGCCGTCGAGGCGGCGGGCAGTGTCGCGACCTTCACCCCGACTTGGCTGCCTGTCAGCTTCCAGGTGCGGGCGGTCTGGAACCCGGCGAACACGCCGGCCGCGCAAGGGATGTGCGCGCGGCCGCCGACCTCGGTCACGCCCCCGAAATTCCCGCCCCAGGTAGTCGTGTTGATGCGGTTGTCGTCGAAATCATCGCCCAGCATCGCGAGTGGGTAGGGCGCCGCCCCGGACACGGTGGGCAGCGTGTAGACGCTGATCCGGATCGGCGCGTTACGCCGCACGAACGGGTAGTACGGGCTGGCGCTGTTGCCGGGCGTGAACCGGCCGTCCGCGTTGTCCAGGCGCAGGGTGGCCGTGCCGGGCTGCGTGTCCGACAGCTCGTCCGAGGCGCCCCGGGCGATAGTCACCCCCGCCTTGATGACGTCGACGTACTGGGTGATGTCCGTCCAGGTGATGGTGGCGGGAAGCTGCACCAGGCCGCCCCAGCCCATCTCCACCAGCAGTGGCACGCGATCACCCCACCTTCAACTCGACGTTCATCCCGAACACCCGCTTCAGCTCCAGCAGTTCGCGGCGGATCTCCTTCGCCGTGGCGATCGGGTCCCGCGCATCGGTCACGCTGATCTGCACGTTCATCGACCCGCCACCGGAGCGCATGACCGCCGGCAGCCCCGCCGTGGGGGCGATGGCTGCGCGGCCGGCCATTCGGCCGGACACGGCCTTCATGGCCCGGTCGATGTGCGGCAGACCTGCCAGCACGCCGACGGCGATACCGCGGGCCGTGTCGACGCCGTCGGGGATCAGCTTGCGGGCAGGGGACTTGATGCCGAGAGCCTTGCGCAGGGACTTCTGCATGCTCTTGGCGATCTTCTCCATGAGCTTCTCGAGGTCCTTCTCCTGGGATGCCAGGCCCGCGAGGAACCCCTTCGAGGCGTTCTTCCCGGAGTCGTAGAGAGCGTCGGCTCCCTTCCGGCCGAGCTTCGTGGACTCCTGGTCGATCTGCGTCTGGGTCTTGTTGATCGCCGAGAACGTCGCTTTGTCCGCCCCGACGAGGGCGGAGGCGTAGGCGTAGCCGTCGACGGGGCCCATGTCGAGGACCTCCCGGAGCAACGCCTTGTTCAGGCCCTTCTTCGCGAGGGTGGAGATGTACCGGCTGAACTGGCGGATCTGGGCCAGCTTCTGCGCCAGCCCCGACTTGATGCCACCCGCGGTGACCTCGCCCTCACCCATACCCAGGTTGGACAGGCTGGCCGAGGAGCGGGCGGTCTTGGTGAGGTCGGACGCGTAGCTCTTCGCCTCGGCGATCTTCGCGGCGATCTTGTCGCGCTTGGCCGCCAGGTCGAGGAGCCGCTTGGTGTCCTTGTCGACCATCCGCAGCAGCCCGGACTCCTTCTTCCCGGAGAACGCGGTACGGATGTCTTTGGCCAGGTCGGCAGCAGTCGACTTGATCTTGTCGCGGGTGCCGGTCAGGCCGATGACCAAGCCCTTCCCGACGTCGGCCATCAACGCCTTGGCCTTCTTCGATGGCGACGCGATCTGCAGCTCCTCGCGAATGCCGGCCGTGACCTCGCCGGCCGTCACCCGGGCAGCATCGTTCACCTGCCCGCGTGCGCCGAGCATGCCGGCGGCCAGCCCCTGCGCGACGGCCGCGCCCGAGCTGGTGGCGCTGCGGGCCGCGAAGCCGGATCCGCGCAGCATGGACTGGGTCTTCTTCGCGTCGAAGACGGTGGCGTCCTTGCCGAACACGACTAGCTCGGGACCCTCTTCGCCGACCATGGCGAGCTCCCCGGCCTTCGGCGTACCGCCGCTGGCGTAGGGGGTGATCCCCGGGATGCTCTTTCCCTTCTGGACCGTGTTCAGGTAGGTCGTCTTGTAGATCCCGATACCGATGGTCTTGCTCTTCAGGCTGTCGACGGCGCCCTTCACGTTCTTGATCGCCGACAGGGCGGCGCCCGTCTTCGCCGTCACGGTGACCGACCCGTTGGGCAGCCGCTTCACCTTCAGGCCGAAGCTGGTCAGGAGCTGCTCAGCCGCCGTGGACAGCGTCTTGAGCGTGACGCTCTTCGACCCGGGGGCCGCCCGGACCGCGGCGTTGAACGCCTCCAGGTCCCGCTGTGCGTCCTCCTTCCGCATCGTGACCGTGGTGGTCCTGTCCGGGATCTGTAGGATCTGGTTCGCCAGCTGCGCGGCCTGGCTCTTGGTCAGGCCCATCGCCTGAGCTGACTTGATCAGCTCCGACCGGCCGCGGCTGTAGATGCCGTTGACCGTCTCCCACGACGAACCCGACTGCCGCGCGCTCGCCGCGGCCTCGTCCGTCTTCGAGGCCAAGTCCTGCAGGGCGCTGGCCGCGTTGCGGGCCTTCTCACTGTTGAGGTTGAGCTGACCGTGCGACATCGTCAGCGCGCCGGCGTTCTCACGGGCCGCCTTCGCCGCGGCGTCGATGGCGGCCTCGAAGCCGATCATCCCGCCGAGCCCGGCCCTCTGAGCATCGTTGAGAGCCTGAATGCTCTGCCGCAGACCGTCCGTACTCTGCTTCTGCGCGTCGAGCTTCTGCTGCACGGACTGCGCCTGCGCGCCGAAGACCCCCATGGAGTCGGCCGCCAGCTGCTGCTCGAACCGGCTGTCGGACAGGGCGTCCTTGTAGTCGTTGAGCTGGCCGGTGAACTTGCTGGTGTCGCGTCCGCCCTTACCGTACTCGGCGGTCAGCCGCTTGACCGCGGCCGCCGCCAGGTCCGACTGGCCGTTTTGCACCAGCCCGGCGAGCGCCTTGTCGACAGCGTCCAGGTTCTCCTTGGCGTCCTTGACTGGTGTTGAGTCCCACCCGGTCCAGCCGACGAGGAACTGCTGGATCTTGTCGGTCGTGCTGGGATCAGTGAGGGAACGGACCTTGTCGTACAGCTCGCCGAGGTCCTTGCCGAACGCTCTGGACGCCTCACCGGTGACCCGGCCCGTGGAGCCCAGCTGCTTCAGCGAGTTGGTCAGCTTGTCGACGTCCGGCGGTGCCTGCTTGCTCGTCTGGGACAGCGACGTCAGGAGCAGGACCAGCAGACCGATTCCCGTACCGGCGACCGCGGCCTTCGCACTCAGGGACAGTGCGCCGATGGCCGCGCGAGCTCCCGCGAGGGCGCCTGGTGTGCCAGCCGCCGCGGTGCGCATCGCGATGATCTGTGTGGCGAACCCAGCCAATGCGGTGCGACCGGCCGCCAATGCGAAGACTGCCGCCTTCGTCGCCTTGAGCGCGAACGCCAACTGCAGGAAGAGGGCGATCGCCTCGGGCGGTACAGCACCGACCAGCTTGGCGACAACCTGAACGACCTGCAGCAGGCCCACGCCGACGTCGCTCCCGGCCTGCAGAACGTGCACGAGGGCCATGGCCACACTGCTCAGGACACTCGCCACGGTCGGCCCCTGGGCCTTCGCCCAGTCCATGAACTCACGGGCGGGACCGCCGAAGTTCTTGCCCTGGCCCGCGTTGAGCAGGTGCACGATCTCGTTGTTGACGCTGCGCAGCGTCTTCTGCGCGAAGTTGGTGAACTTGCCGTCCAGGCGGTCGAGGCCCGGGGAGGCCATCTCACCGCCGATGATCGTGACGAACCGGTCGGCCTCCGCCGACGTGACCTTCACCAGGCCGGTCGTCTTCGGCAGCAGTGCGTCAACGAGTTCGAGCCCCTTGGTGAAGGGCGCCATGGTGTCGCCGGCCAGGCTGTCGGACCAGGCCTTGTAGTCGTCCTTGAGTACGCCGAGCTCAGCGGCTGCCTTCCGCGTAGCGGGAGGCAGAGCTGCCATGCTCTCGGCGTACAGGATCTGCGCCTGGATAGCCTGCTGGGACGACGCCCCGTTCTTCTTGACCGCGTCGTCGTACTTCTTCTGCGCGTCCGCCGCATCGCTGAGCGCGGAAATCTGCGGGATGAGCGCGGCGCCCATTGCCGCGACCGCCACCGCGACGGTGCCCGCGCCAGCGGCGATCGGCGCCAGCGAGGCGGCCGCAGGGATCGCCGCGGGCGCCAGCAGCAGCGCCGCCTTCTTCAGCTCCTCCAGCGCTTTCCCGCCGGCCTTGCTGTCCTGGTCCAGCCGGGACAGGCGGCGTGCCAGGCGGTCGCTCGCATCGCCCGCCCGGTCGAAAAGCCGGGACAGTTCATCGCGGCCGGTGAGCAGGAAGTTCATCGTGGGCACTACTCACCACCCCCTTCGGGCTGCTGGGACTGGAGGGACTGGTGGCGGTGCATCCACGCAATGAGCCCGAAGAAGTCCGGGAGCGTCAGGTCGTCGACAGCTCCGGGTGGGATGTGGAGGAGGTGGGCGAAGAGCCCGAGCCAGTCGCCTCGGACGACGTCGATGTCGGCGTCGTGCTCGAGGGGCTGGACTCCTCCGGCGGCGGCTGCTGCTCCGGGGCGTCCTCGGCGGTCGACTCTTTTGGGCCTGCGGCCTTCTCAGCGATGAGCTGCTCAGCATGCTCGGGGTCGACGGCCACCGCGATGATGCGCTGCAGGACGCCGACCACATGATCCGTGGTCACGTCCGGATCCGTCTCGGCCAGGGCGAAGGCGTTGTCGACGTAGTCGGTGACCTCCTGCCTGCTCATGCGGGTGGTCATTTCGGTGATGAGCGGGTCGAAGTCGCCGTACCGCAGTGTCGGCTCGGCCCGCTTCTTGATCACCCAGACGATGACGCGCATGGCCTCGGGGTCATCGGAGTCGAGACCCTGCTCGATCTCCCCCCACTTCATGCCGGCCGTGCGCTGCGCGATGGATACCTCGGAGACGCGCAGGCTGCGGGCGTCGTATTCCTGCGGCTCTCCACCTGTGGGTGTGTAGACGATGATCAAGGGGGGTTGCTCCTGCCTATTCGAGGTGCCGACGCACGTCGTCGGCGACGCGCTCGACTTCGCGGGTGATGCGGTCGGTGTGACCGCGGACGGTCTTGTCCCACCAGCCCGGGTTGGCGGACTGCTGCGCCCAGCGGCGGCGGTTGCCGAAGACGGGGTGGCGGATACGGCCGGTGTTGATGACGTCGGGCATACGCCGCAGATCCGGCGGGAGGCGCCCCTTGTCGACCCACACGCGAGCGCCCGGGTCGCCGGTGGTGCGCACGGAGATGCGGATGGCCTCGGCGATCGTGGCCCGCATAGGGCGGGTGGTGAGGGTGGGGCCGCCGCGTTTGCCGGTACCGCGGCCCTGCGAGCGGATGTCGAGGCGGCGGATCGTGTCCTGCAGGTCGTTGCGCAGGGGTTCGGCGGCACGCCGGATGCGGCGTTGGAAGCTCTGACGGATGTTCTCGTGACCGGCCCGGCGCAGCCTGGCCGACAGCTCGAGGAGCTGGCCGGTGCCGATCACGCGGACGTTCTGGACCATGAGATCACCTCACAGCGTGACGTCCGTGCTCATGTATTCGATCTTGGGGAGGTTGGTGCCGTCGTACAAACCGGTGAAGTTGAAAGTGGGCTTCACGACGCCGAAGCCGTCGACGGTGGGCGGGCCCTCGTCGAGCTTGATCGCGGGCAGTGTGATCCGGAACGTCTCGAAGTACGTCGACGCGATGTTCGCGCCGATGAACTCCCACACCAGCGAGGTCGCCCCGTCGGAGGTGTGGAGGTCGTCCAGGGTCGTCGCGACGTAGTCCGTCTCGAGCGACCCGGTGATCTTCACCTGGTCGTTCTCGATCGGCTCCTTCTTCAACGAGGCCTGGTTCGCGTAGAACCGTTCGACGTCCTGGGGGCGTTCGATCTTGCAGGACACCTTGCGGATGCCGTCCAGCGCCGTCTCAGCGCCGTACGTTCCGGTCTTCAGCGCCATCTGCCCGAAGTGGAATGGCGACATGTTCGAGTAGCTCGCGACCGCCAGGGTCTGGCTCTCATCGCAGTCCTTGCCGTCGACCTCGAACGAGCCAGTGAGCATCTCGCCCACACCGCAGGCGAACTCACCGGACGTGATCTTGCAGCCGATGAAGGACTTGTCGGTGACCGTGCCCGTGGTCAAGGGCACACCCTTCTGGATCATCAGGCTCTTGCCCGCGACGGAGGCGAGCGTGTGGGTCTGCAGGTACGCGGTCGTCGCCGCCTGCTGCACGGGCGTGACCGTCGTCCCCATCAGGGACTGCAGCAGCACCCCCATCCCCTTGTTGGAGACCTCCATGTCGAACGACCCGGTGACCTCCTTCCGCGTGACGACTCGCCTGGACGACAGCGGCAGCAGACGGCCGGCCGCGATCCCCGCAGACTGCGCGGTCGTCTTCTTCAGGGCGAGCGATTCCTTGGTGAACTCGATGAACTTCGTCGGCGCCAGGAAGGTGCCGTAGCTGCTCTCGGCTGCGATGCCCATCTGGGCGCCGAGCCCGGATCCGATCGCCATGGATCAGCCCTCCGTCTTCTGCGGCGTCTTGGCCGCGGTCTTCTTCGCTGTCGCGGCCTTCGGCTCCTCGACGGCCTCCCATGCGGCGGGCTGGCACACGTAGCCGTCGAACCGCTCGTCGGGCACCTTGACGACCTCGTCCGGCTCGACGGTCCGGTCACCGAGCTCGGGCACCCTTACCGGCTCAGGGCCGATGAAGCGCACACGCGCCATGTCTCCTCCTCCTCAGATCCGGGCGTGACAGGTCACCGTGAAGTTCAGAGCGGCCCGTACGCCCTGGTCGGCGAAGTACTGGCGCAGTACGCCAGCTGTGAGGTGCGCCCACATCACGGCGCCGTTGAGATTCGGCGCATCGGGGTTCACGTTGGTGGCGCGCAGGCGCTGCTCGAGCTCGCCGAGCAGCTCGAAGACGCGGTTCCGTACGGTCGCGAAGTCGGTGTCGCCCGACCAGACGTCGATGCATCCGGCGATGGCGAAGTCCTCGTCGCGGGTGCGGGCGCCGGCCGCGTTGAAGGTCTGCGTCAGCTCGGCGGCCTGGTCGTTGTCGGGCACCCAGCCGATGGCGATGAAGTCCTGCGTGTTGACGTCGTCGGTGGGCGGTCCGTCGAAGACGTCCACGTTGTCGATCGGTGGATCACGCAGGATGCCGACGAGCTGGGTGATGGCGTTGGGGACGGCTGAGGTGGCCATCAGGCGATTCCTGGTCCGTCGTCGTCGGGATTGAGCATCTGCCGGGCCCGGTTGGGGATGGCGTAGCCCAGCCCGGGAATGGGCTCGGTGACGTCGAAGTCGTCCATTCCGCGCTGCGGACGTCCGGGCCCGGACACGGTGCGCCACAGGTGCTGCAGGATCAGCTGGGACCCGGCGAGGATGTTCGCCGAGATGATCGGCCGGCCTGCGCGGTAGACCACCTGCAGCGGCCCGGTGAACAGGCCGCCGTCCGTACGGGTCACCGCGCCCGTGACCGGGTCGAGGTGCAGGAGACCCGTGTCGTAGTCGTAGCCCCCAGCACGCAGCGAGGTCACGGAAACCAGGGAGATCGCCGGGGTCTTGCGCAGGGCGAGCGAGCGCTCCAGGCCGACCTGGTGGTCCTCGGTCACCGTGCGCACGACCACGGGGCCCACGAAGTACTCCACCGCCCGGGTCGTGGCCTCCAGCCAGAACCGGACGAGCGGGTCGTCCGCCGGACTCTCCTTCTTCAGGAGGCTCTTGGCGTCCTGCAGGGAGAGCACCGTGGGCGGCGCCTGGTCGCGGACGTCGAAGCTGTCCGTGTAGGCGTGCGCCGGGCTGGTGAACACCCAGCGCACGGTGTGCCGTCCCGCGTCCGCTGTGACGTAGTCGGCCCGGTACTGGCCCACCGTCGACGTCTCGGCGGCCGTGGGAGTGGCGGTCGTGCCATCCGGCAAGGTCACTGTCACGGTAGCCGTGCCGGCGGTGACGAGGGCGCCGCCCGGTTCCCGGCATTCGGCGGTCAGGCGCGCGGTCGCGCCGAGGTCGTACGGCACCTCTCGCCTCCTCTACCAGTCGCGGGTCTCGGGCGCGGTCTCGCCGCCCCCGCCCCGGGAGAACTCCGCGGCCTTCTCCGCCCCGAGCTGCCCGCCGCCCTCGGCTGCGTCCCGGGCCCGGGCGGCCGCGAGGATCTGATCGCGGTTCTTGACGATGCCCGCACGCGGGGGATCGCCCTGGGTCGCCTCGATGTCGAGCACGCGCAACGCCTCCTGCTCTCCGACGGTGTCGAGGTAGGCGAGCACCTCCTTGTTGGTGTGCTCGCGGGGATCGAACAGCTTGGGCGCGGTGGCCTCCTGCGCGGGGTCCTCGTTCTCGAGGTCCGCCGGATCGGCAAGCGAGTCCGGGGCTGCGCCGTCCTCGGCGGTCGCCCGGACCGGCAGGCGTACGGCCACCGACCAGCGCACCCACTGCCGCCCGTCGTCCTCCGCGTCGTCCGGAGGGTCGGTGTCCTCGACCGTCGCGGCGAGGACCTCGAGCGCCTGGCCGTCCTCGCCGACCACCACCGGCACACCATGCACCTCCGACGGCGCCGCACCGGCGCCGTCCTCCTGGTCGTTGGCGAGCTCGGCACGGTGCCCGTCGGCCCACGCCGCGGCCTCGTCGTTGCTCACCTCGATGACGTCGCCGGGGGCCCACGAGAAGTCGGCCCCGGCGATCGCCTCGAGCACCCTGATACGCGGCATCAGGGGTGCACCACCGGCGCCACACGCGGGTTGGCCAGCAGCACCGACGCCCCGTACGTGCCGCCCGACGTCGTCCCGGACGCGGTCACCGCCAGGCGGACGTAGCGCTTGGTGCCCTTGTAGCCGACGACGTACATCTTGTTGTCGTCGGTGGCGCCGATGGACGGCTCGGTGCCCTGCAGATCCGAGGACGCTGCTGAGGTGAAGGTGGTGTTGTCGTCGGACTCCTGGACGTCGATGGCGTGGGTGCCGTCGGTGATCGTGCCGGTGTGCACGATGAACATGCAGTCCTGGAAGCCGGCTCCGTTGAGGTACCGGTCCACGCCGGTGCCGTTCGCCGAGGCGGTGCGGGTGGCGATTGCCAGGGTCTCCCGCACGGTGACGTTGCTGTACGCGTCCTTCACAACGCGCTCCTTCCTGTGAGTGCCAACGGGCCCAGGCGCGAAGTCCCGGGCCCGTCAGAGGAGTTGGTCAGGTCGCCGAGTGCTGGTACATGCGGATCGCGGCCGAGTCCTGGATCATGCCGTCCAGGCGGGAGAACCCGAGGAACGCGACCTGCAGGTACTCGGCGTAGCGCTCGACCAGGCGCAGCGTCTGCACGGACTGGACCTGGCGGATGACGTAGCCGGCCTTGAAGTCGCCGAAGGCGATGGTCTTCGCGTTCGCGGCCGGCGTCGGCATCGAGTTGTCGAGGGAGTACTCGAAGCCGTTGATGGTGGCCGGGAAGCCCGGGGCCGGGATCGGCACCCACAGCGGGCGCTGCTGGCTGTCCTTGAGCTTGCGGATGACCTTGAGCGTGGCGTCGTTCATCAGGTACCGGGCGTTGGGCCGGTAGGCGCTATCGACGCTGTGCTCCAGGTCGATCAGGTCGTCGTAGATGACCGACGTGGTCTGACCGGTGAGGCCCTGCTTGCCGACCACGGCGCCGGTGGCCAGGCCCTCGGGCTGGTCCACGCCGGTGCCCGTCGTCCAGGCGCGCGCGGCGCGGCGGCCGATGCGCTCGCCGAGCTTGCGCGGCACCCACTGCTCGAGGTTGAACGCGGTGTCCTGCAGCAGGCTCATGGACAGCTTGACCTGCTTGGACGAGAAGATGTACGCCTTCAGCGTCCGACCGCCCAGGCTGATGTCCTGCTCGCCGGCGGCCACGTTCTCGCCGAGGATCTCGCCCTCGTTGCCGGTGTCGTCGTTGGTGGGCCACTTCAGGTCGGCGCCCGTCGACGTCGGGATGACGTCGGCCAGACCGAGCAGGCCGCCGTAAGCCTTCATCGTCTCGGTCATGATGTTGCGGAACTCGTCCGGCACGGTGAAGCCGCCGGCGGTGTCGATGCCCGCGCCCATGGCACGGAGGTCGACCTCGTTGTCCATCATCAGGTTGCGCTGATCCGGCGTGAGCCGGTCCATGCCGCCCCGCAGGTACCGGCCGAAGGCCTCGCTGTAGCGGCGGGCCTGCTCCTCGGCGTCGGTGCCGCGGCGGTCGTCGTTCGGCTCGCCGGTGGTGTTGACGATCTGGCTGCGGTCGATCTGCGACAGCTGGGCCATGCGGTTGAGGCGGTCGATGTCGCCGGAGACGACCGTGAGCCGTGCCTCGGCCTCGTCCCAGCTCTGCCGCTCCTCGGTGGTCAGGTCCCTGTTCTCGGCCTCGGCCGCGGCCTGGATGTCCTGCATCCGCTGCCACACGGTGTTCTGCTCTTCGATGAGCCGCCTGAGCTGCACGCTCATGTCGGTTCCTTTCAGACATGGCGAAGGCCCCACACCAGGGGTGCAGGGCCTTCGGGTGAGTACGTGAGTTACGAGCGGGACGTGGGCAGCCCGTAGCGGGCGGCCAGGCCCCTCATCCGGAGTGCGCGCGCGTCGAGGTCGCTCCGAGTGGTCTCTGCCGGCTCGGTGGCGGCCGGGGCCGCGGCGGGCTCCGGTGTGCTGGTCTCGCGAGTGGACTCACCCGGCTCGCTGCCAACTGCCGTCAATTCCTGTGTGCTTGCCCCGCTATCGCGCCCGGCAGGGGCGGTGCCGCCGGCGGGCTGCGTGCCGACGAGCTGCAGCAGGTCGCGGAGCTCCGGACGGAACTGGGCGCGCTGCTCGATCGCCGCCTGGTCGCCGCGCCGCACGAGCGCGCTGGCGACGCTGGCGAGTTCGGCCTCGGTGTCCACGTACGCGGGGAAGGTCACCGCGGACACCTCGATCAGCCGGACCTCGAGGATCCGGCGTACCTCGACCTCGACGCTCTGCCCGTCGGAGGTCTCCACCGTCTCGGTCGTCCAGTCGTCCTTGACGACGTAGAAGCCGAAGCTCATGCCGGTGATGTTCTTGTTGCGGACGTTGGCCTTGAGGTCGTTGACGTACGACAGAGCCGGGTCCAGGGCCGAGTCAACCGGCAGGCCCCGGTCGTCCTCCGCCAGGAGCAGCGTGCCGGCCGACACCCGCGACACCACGTAGTACGAGTCGTGGTCGATCAGCATCCGCGCGTCGCCCTCTTGGAGCGTCTTGGTGAACGCGCCCGGGGCAACCTCCTCGTAGAACCCCCAGCGCAGCGGATTGCCGATCGCCGTGCGGGAGTTGAACACCGCGGCGTACCCGTGGAACCGCTCGTCCACGGAGTCGCCCTCGTCGGATGCCCGGATCGCCACACCCGCCGTCGAGAGAGGCAGGCGGCGGCGCTCCTCGGTCGTCGTCCTCGTCAGGGTCCTCATCACAGGCCTTCCTCGATGTCGTCCGGGGTCTGCAGCAGCCGCTGCGCCTCCGCCATGAGCGCGGCCGCCCGCGCCCTGTTCGAGCTCGCTCCGGCCGGCTGGCCGCCGTCCGGGGCGAGCGGGTTCACGCCCAGCGGGGCCATGTACAGCGGCTGCAGCCGCAGGTCGCCCTCGGGCCCGTCGAGCGGCGGCTTGTCCTCGAGGTCGAGGATGTCGTTCGCCGAGTACGCGCCCACGTCCCGCATCGCGCGGTAGAACGTCGCCCGGGCGGCAGAGTCGCCGCGCAGCAGCCCGCCCATCTGGTACTTCGCGTACTGCGACGGCGGCAGGAGTTCCTTCGTCACCCGCTGCTCGGTCGGCGTCAGCCACGTCGGGTGCAGGTCGAACGTCACCCAGCCCTGCGCCTGCTGCTCAAGCCCTGTGCCCCAACTCGTCGACTTGTGGGTCTCCATCAGGAGGAAGAGCGGCACTCCGAAGATCCGCGCGATCTCGGCGTTCTCGAACTCGCGCGACTCCAGGAACTGGGCGTCCGTGTTGGGCATCGTGACGGGCTTGAAGGAGGCGCCGCTGTCGAGGACGGCGACCTCATGGGAGTTGTGGACGCCGGCCATCTTGGCCTTCCACCGCTGCTTCAGCCGCTCGGCCTGATCGGGCTCGAGGCGCTGCTCCGTCTGCAGCACACCGCCGAGCATGTTGCCGTTGCCGAAGAGCCGGGCCGCGCTCTTCTCCGCGGCCTGCGCCAGCCCGATGCCCTGCGCCGCCATCCTCACCGGCGAGCAGCCGGTCAGCCCGTCGTAGCCAAGGCCGGGGATGTGCAGGACCTCGTACGGCGTCAGCCGGTGCACGGTGCCCCAGTCGTCCGTCGCCCAGAAGATCTTCCCCGAGGGGTTGCCCTCGTACGGCCTCTCCCGATCGACCTGCACCCGGTCCGAGGAGATCGGCCACAACTCACGGATCTGCTTGGCCCCGTCGCGGATCTTCTGCAGGTAGCCGTTGCCCCACAGCGCGCGGTACGTGTACGCGTACCGCCACAGCTCCACCGGGGTCAGATCCGGGTGCGGGTTCTCCAGCAGCGTCGACGACTGCTTCTCCTTCGTGCCCACCTTGTACACCGGCATCGGGAGGGCTGACGACACACCGGCGATCACGTTCACCGCCCGCCACACGGCCGGAGTCCGCAGCGCTGTCGTCTCCGACACGGGGATACCGGCGTCCGACCGCATCCCGCCGAGGAACTCCGTCAGCGCGGCGGAGGTAAGCGGCTGAGCCGGGCTCTCCAGCCCTCGCTGTGTCCGCCCGTCGAACAACCCGAAGAGCCCACTCACGGCCGCTCACCCCCCGCCGCTTCCCCGCCCTGCCGCCCCTCAACAGCAGGCCTGCTGGCCGACGCACGCTCGCACGCCAGCACCCCCAGCACGCCACCGACCACCAGCGCCCCGGGCACGCTCCACAGGGCCAGGCCAGCGACCGCCACCAGGACGAACACCACCTCGAGCACCAGCAGCCCGCGGCCGCCCGTACGCGCCGACGACTCCGCCGGCTCCGGCTCCTTCTTCACCACAGGTTCGGCGCCCCTTCCGGCTCGACGTCGTGGTACTGCTCCCAGCCCCACAGCGCGTACGTCCCTGCCACCAGCGGGGATACGTCCACGCCGTCGTTGCGCCGCGACCACAGCCACGCATCGCCCACATCCCGCTTCGTCGCGCCGCCCAGTGCGGTCGCCATGGGCGCCTGGTCCAGGTGCTGCAGGCTCTGGTTCTGCGTCCGGTCGTAGAACTGGCCGCAGGCCTGCGTGAGTTCGCGGACCTTCGGCGCCACCACCAGGTGGTCACGCCCGCGCTGAGCGAGCTTCTTCCGCAGCAGCGGGGCCAGCGATCCGGCCGGCCCGCCCTCGTCGATCACCCACGCGCATGGTGACCACTTCTCGTCCAGATCAGCGGCGCGCTCGATCACCCAGTCGGTGCCAGGCCGGTGATCCACCACCTCGACGTGCCGTCCGTCGTCCTCGGTCCCACCGGCCACGCTGATGGCCGACCAAGTCCGTTCCGGGGTGGTGTCGATGGAGAACCCGACGGGATCCGTGAGCCGGGACTGACGCACCCGCAGGGCCCGCCACGTGGCCTCGTCGATGACCTGCCAGGTCTCCTCAGCCTGCGCCGGGTAGTCACCGATCCCCAGCCGCTCACGGTTGAAGAGATCCGGCCGCATCGTCGCCAGCTCGCGCCGCACCGCCTGCACCCGAATCCGGATCCCCAGGGCCGGGTTCACTCGCTGCCACGTCCGTACGTCCGCACGGTCGTCGTGCTCGGCACACACAATCCGCCCGTCCTCGTCCCGCGGGCACTCCCGCGCGTGCAGTACGGCCGACCACTCCAGGTACGTCAGCGACTCGTCCGGCAGAGGAGAGTTCGCCAGCGCCCGGGCACGCAGGAGAGCGAGCTGCTCGCTCTCCTGGCCGATGCCGGCCGAGCAGGTGTACACGAGCTGCGGGTTCCGCCGCGCCGACATGATCGGCAGCAGCGCACCGATCGGCGCCGCCCGCAGCGACATCGCCTCGTCCATCACGACCAGGTCCCCGGAGAAACCACGCCCCGAGCCCCCCGTACGCGCCAGGAACAGGATCCGGGCGCCGTTGTGGAACTCGAAGCCCTCCTCACCGTGCGCACGTACGACGCGCTTCACGCGGCGGCTGAGGGCGTACGAGCCCTCGATCATCTGGTCCAGCCGGCGGAAGGACTCACGCGCCGTCTTGAACTCGTGCGCCGTGTGGATGACCAGCTTGTCGCCGAACAGCATGACGCCGGCCATCTGCCGGGCCTCGAGGTAACCGCCCTTGCCGTTCTGCCGGGTGACGTTCTGGACGACCTCGAAGGAGGTCCACCGGCCCTCGTCGTCCTCGGCCAGCGAGTGGTGCAGCCCGAGCTGCTGCCACGGATCCAGATGCAGCCCAGCATCGGCCGCCAGCTCGATGGCCTCCTGACCTGCAGGAGAGCGGAAGGCCAGCGCCTCCTGGTCCTCGACGCCGCTCCAACGCCCGGTCTCGATGCGCTTGTAGTGCGGGGTGGAGATGATCCGCGGGCTCTGGCAGCCGATCGGGTCAGGGCTGCTACGCGCTGTGGCGGGGGCGGCGAGAAGCGAGCTCATCGACGATGTCCCCCCTGTTCTTCACAGGCGCCAGCGCTCGCACTGTGTGCATGGCCTGGCGGAGCTCGCGGGCGGCGGCCGCGACCTCCTTGGGGTCCACCGACGAGTCCATGATCTTGGCGAGGCGCATCGCGGCGGCGGCCGAAGCGTTCCGCTCGGGGGATACGCCGAGGTCATCGAGCTCGGTCGTGGTCGCTTTCGCGACGGCACCCGCGCGGACGCGCTTGGCTCCGGGCTCGCCCATGATCGCCTCCGATCTGACGAGCCGTCACGCAGAGTGAAGACCGGTCGATGTCACGCAGAGTGATGGGCATCGAAGTGGGTGCATGGTGCACTTTTCGGCTGGAGTTCGGTTCGGCGGAAAAGTGAAACGGCTCGGGGAGAGAATCGGGCGACAAGGGCGTTTGGGTCGCCCGCCCTTCCGCCCAACTTTTGATCCACTCCCACCCGTCGACCGCGCGAACGATCATGATCGAGTCGCTCGACGACGCTCGAACAGGGCGTCGTGTAGCTCTGGGTGATGGGCTGCGGGGTGGTGGCGCTGGGTCACCAGTCGCGCGACGACTGCGCGGTGGCCGGCCGGGGCTGACCACCGCGGTAGTGCCGGTACCAGCGGGTGACGACGCGTTCCATCGCGCTTGATCGCATCGCTCGCACACGGTCGCGTACCACTTGCTCGCCTGGGTCGACAGTGATGATCTCGGCGCCGAGTCGCTGGTAGCGGGCCAGCCAGGTGTCGCTGGGCATGGTGTGGATCAGGTACACGTCGGTGTCGTCGAGGTGCTTCACGGCTTCGTCGATGGCCGCGTAGCGGGCGCGGAGCGCGATGCGGCTGGCGATGGGGTCGTGGTTCCACTGGGGTGCGCCGGGGCCGGTGAGGGCGCGGGTGATGCGGTCCAGGTCGATGACGATGTCGCGTGCCTTCGCGCGGGCCTCGATCCACGAGGACTTGCCTGCAGCCGGCGGACCGGTGACTACGTACAGCATGGGCACTTCGGCTCTGCCGGAGGCGGCGGTGGGGGCGGGGTGGGCGTGCGCCTCGGTTGGAGGGTCGCCTTCTGCGTCACGGTCGTCACCTCCGTGTGGACGGCGCCCCGTTGCCTAGGACGGGGCGCCGTTGCGGGCCTCGCGGTTGCCGCATCCCGTCGCCTTCCAGGTGTGCACCATGCCGCGCGGGAGGGACCTGGGGGTGTGTCGGGACATCTGAGAGAGTTGGTCAGGGTCCGAAGGGCGGTTGGCCGCTGCCCTGGATCTGCAGCTCTGTGGAGCCTGCCTGAAGGTGGATGGCGAAGAACTTGCCTTCGCTGCCCTCGGCGGTGCGCAGGGTGGCGCTGCGGGCCTCCTGGATCTGCCAGGCGGCTCCGTCGTCCTCGGCCTCGATCGCGCCGCGCCACTCTCGCAGTCCTCCGCCGAGGTGGGCGGTCACGTCGTACTCCGTGCCGTCTGCGGTGGCCGTCGCGGGCCCGTCGTACGTCGTCATGCGCCCATCCTCGCCTGCGAGTTGGGGCAGTGGCTGCTGCGGCGTGTAGCGGGCGTGGCGATTGTCCAGGTGCTCGGTGACGGTGCGCGACGGGGTCACGGCTTCCACGACTCCTCGTAGCCGGGGCGATCAGCGTAGGGCTGGGCGAGTAGGCGGAGGGTGCGGCAGGGGTGGCTTTGGGGGCTGCTGGTGCCGTGGGTGGGGTAGCCCCAGTCTCCGCCGACGCAGGTGCCGCAGTCGCCGTCGTTGGTGTCTTGGTGCTCGTCGAGGAGCGCCTGTCGGGCTTCGATCTCGGCGAGGACCTGGGCGGGTACGCCGCAGGTGCAGGTGCCCGTCTCGAGGCCGGGGTAGAGCACGTGCGGGACGGCTTCGCAGTCCTTGTCGTGCCACTGGGTGGACGGGTTGCGCTGGCGTACGGCCTCGGCGCTGAGGACGGTCTCGAGGAAGGTGACGATGCTGGGGCGCATCAGCGTCTCCGGGTGCGGTTGGCAGCCAGGGCAGGGGGCGGGGTAGTCGCAGGCGAGAGGCCAGAGGCAGCCAGGGCCTACGTGGAAGAGGACGGACGTGCCGTTGTGGAAATCGATCCGCTCGCCGCCGTACGCGTGTGACACGCGCTTCACGAAGCGGTCGCCCTCGTAGGCCCAGGCGAAGAGGGCGAACCCTGCGCGGAGTTCCTGGCGGTTCCGGAAGCGCAGCACGCGCTCCCCGTTGCTGCGGGCAGGGCGCAGCAACTCGTGGTTGCCGGTGATGATCGCGGCGGCTACGGAGTCCGGTGTGTGGCCGTCCTTGAGTAGGGCTGCTGCTGTGGTGACGAACCATTCGGTGGTCGTGGTGCCCTGCTGGGGTGAGTCCTGCTGGCGTGGAGCCTCAGCAGCGGAGACGGCTCGGAGGAAGGTGACGATGCTGGGGCGCATCAGCGTCTCCTGGTGCGGCACCAGGTGCGGCCGCAGTCGATGATCAGGGGGTCGGCGTACGCATCAGCGAAGCTCTCGGGCTGTGCGCTCGTGGGCTGGCCGAGGTCCTGTTCGAGCCGCTGTATTTGTGGATATGACGGCCTGTCGTGGACGTCGCAGCGTCGGGTGAGGCGGCGGAGCAGACGCTCTGTCCACGGCCTCACTGGGAGGTCGGCGGCAGGCTCGTCGTCAGTGGGGCGTGGTGGGTGGCGAGGTGCTCGTTGATGGGGGCGGTGTCGATCCCGACGACCACGCGCTTCATGTCGAGCTTGACGGTCGCGTTGAGCTCGATGGGCTCTGCGCAGACGGGGCAGCGTGCGTACACGCCGGTCTCACCGGAGGCCATGGTCACCACCTCCGTGGGTGCGGCGCCGGGCGTCCGACGCAGGTGGGGTTGTGCCAGCCGAAGAGGCGACAGGCGAGGCGTCGGGGCGCCGCGTACGCGAAGTCGCGGGGCTCGTGCACGGCGTAGCCGATCCACCGGGCGAGGCCGGTGCGCGTCTGCCAGGCGGAGTTGCGGGGCGTGAGGACGCGTAGCCTGCCCCGCGCGTGGGCGGCCTTGAAGCGTCGGGCGAGCTCGGCGTAGGCCTCGTCGTAGGTCATTGGTCACCATCTCCGTGACGAGCGTTGGGGGGCTGCGGTGGTGGTGCGGTTGCCGCGGGCGCTGTTGCACTTGCGGTGTGCTGAGCGGGCGTTGGCGGGGTCGAGGAGGTCGCCGCCGCGAGTCAGGGGTACGGCGTGGTCGAGGGTGAAGGCGTCGCGGTGACGCTGCGCGAGGAGGCCGGTGAGGTCGTAGCGGATAGAGCCGCCGCACCACCAACAGGGCAGGAGCAGGGCGCGCTGGTCGCGGCACAGGCGGCGATAGGGGCGCCCGTTGCGGGGGTTGGCGGCTATGGCACACCTCCCGTCAGGAGCTGCTCTTCGGGCGGCGCTCCCTCAGCTTGAGCAGCTGGCTTTCGAGCGCCTCCGCGGCGGACTGGGGGGCCAGCGCGACGTTGAGGTCGTACAGGACTGGCTCGCCGTTGCCGGGGGCTTGCGACGGCTGCAGGGCGTGGGCGACGCGGGCCCACATCTCAGCAAGGCGGGAGGCCTCGGCGGAACGTCCACGGAGGGCCTGTGCCTCTTGGCGCGCGTCGGCGACGGCCTCGCGCAGGTACGTCGTGCTGGCATGCGACGTGGCGTAGTCCTCTTTGCCGGCGGCGGCCAGGGCGGTCTGCTCCGCCTCGTCTGCCCAGCGGACGGCGCCCTCCTGGGCTGCGACGAGCTGCTCGGTGGCCCAGGCCGGGTCGGGTGTGGTGTCGGGCATGAGGGCTCCTGGCGGCGAGAGGGCGCCCGCCGTACAGCTGCCGGCGCTCCCAACCCCCCGGAAGTGAGCGCCGTGTGAGCGGCCCGTGCGGCGGGCGCCGGGCACGACGAAGGCCCCGGATCTCGCCGATTCCGGGGCCTTCGTGGTGCGTTCGTGGTGTCCGTTTTTGGACATGGTTGTGCGGGAAGATCGTGGCGCACGGATCGTCGCACGTCAAGCAGGGTTTACCGGCTGGCGCGTTGGCCTGGTCGTGTGGGCTTGGCGGCGAGCTTGGCGGCCGTGACCGCGTCGACGACGTACAGCGGGTGACGAGGGGTACCGGCGGCGCGGTGGAGGAGGCCCCGCCGGACCCAGTCGCGGATGGTTGCGGGCTCTACGCCGCATGCCTTGGCGGCGAGCGCGGTGGTGAGGTAGCCGGGAGGTATGGACGAGTACTGCATGTGGCCCATGGTGCAGCAGGTGTTCGAGTCGGGGCGCGTGCGCGGCGGCGAGTCGGGTGTGGGCGTGACGAAGGCCCCGCTCGGGGCGGGGTCGTTGTGAGACCAGGGTCAGCCCGGGTAGTCCTCGCCCAGTACCCGTCGGCGGGCCGCTGCCGCGCGCCGGTTGAGCGTGCCGGTCATTCGGAAAAGCGCCACCGTCAGCCCCAGGAAGACGACGACCAGGAGCACCTGCGTGACCACGCTGACGACCGCCACGTGCTGCGTCGCGAGCGCGATGATCAGCATGATCGCGTTGCCGCTGATCCACGCGAACCAGATCCGGAGCTTCTCCGCCCGGACCGCTTTCTGTACGTCGCTGTACTCGGACACGGCGCCCCCCAAGAGCTTGTTGTGACTGCCGGTGCAGCATGCATGCCCGTGGGTGTCCGTGGCGGCGGTGTGTCCTAGTTGTGACGTGAGGGACTCCGGCGTGCCTAGCCTCGTGGGCGCCCTGGGCTCATGGGCGGGTTGTCCGCCGTTCAGCCCTGCTTGCGCTCCTCATGTCGATCCTTGAGTCGTTGAAGCTTTGCCGGACGCTGGAAAACTTCGTCAAGCAGGGCATCCATAAACTCCAGAATTGCCTCGGCGTCATCCTGCGAGATTGGCTCGTCACCGATGTCGCCGTGGGCGATGCTGTTTCCGTCCCGCCGGATTTGATGGCTCGCGTCAGCGGTGAGTGTGCTGATAATGCCGCCATCCCGAAGGGCATCGATCTTGTGGACGATTCCCTCAGTGGAGATGCCCTTCGCCTTGGCTGTCGCCTCAACGACCGCCCGCGCCAGCGCCACGGCACCGCGAGCCGCACCAATGCTCAAGCATGCGTGAGCCTCGCTGGCAGTACTGGCGATCTCGGCGGGGACGTCGTCGAAGTTCGGCCGACGCGTATGGACTGGCTCCCACTTTAGGTCTGCTGTTGCCAGCTTCTCCTTGAGGGTGCCTTGACCATGCCGAAAGATCTTGCCCCAACCGATGGACAAGCGGCGGCATTTTTCGTTGGCGCAGACGAAAGCTGCCATGGCCGTCAACCAGTCAGACTCGTCCGACCTGGCGTAGCTTGAGAGCTGCTCCGGCAGTGGGATCGGTTCCGTGACCATGGTCATGTGGGCGCGGTCTCCGCACCAGCCGCAGATTGTGCTCGCCATACGGCGGACGATACGGGACGCGTGACGGCTTCAGCTCAGAAATAAGCCTCTCCGCCGCAACCTCGGAGAGGGGTGTCGAGTCGTCACGCTTCCTTGGCCCTGCGATACCCGCGCCGCGCTGCTAGTGCCTGTGTTGCCGTGGCGCCGTACCAACGGTTGGTGCCCCCGTCGGTGGCGTCGGGCTCCGGCCAGCGGTTGCGGGTCAGGTCGGCGCGGATCGTACCGGCGGTGATACCGATGCCGGCGGCCTCGAGCTCGGGGGCGGTGTAGAGGCGGCGGGGCTCGAGCTCGACGGCCTGGCGCTCGACGTGCTCGCGGATGAAGGTGTCGATGGCGTTGGGGTCGTATTGGACCCAGCGGCCGCGTTTCTCGGGCAGGGGCTTGGGCCAGGCGGGGTGGCGGCGCCAGGTGTTCTTCACGGTGGTGAGTGGGCGGCCGGTGCGGGACGCGATCTCCTCGACGGTCTCCGGCGGTCTGCGGGGCGCTGTGGGCTTCGCGTGGCGGTCTACCATCGGTGCTCTGTCCTTCCTGTGTGAGGGATGGATCCGACCGGCGAGGGTTTCGCAACGGCACGGTGTGCCGAGGCTTCGGCCTGGCCCTCGCCGGTCTCGCGTCTTCAGTGGGTACCGCCCCCGGCTGGCTGCCGGGGGCGGTGTTGGATCAGTCAGCCTCGTTGATCACCAGCCAGAGGGCCAGTGACTTCAACTCCTGCTCTGCGTGCAGGAGGTTGACTCCTGCACCCTCGGCTCGGGTGTCCTCGTACCTCATGGCGCAGAGGCCGTAGAGGTCGATGGCGGCCAGAAGGTGGATGCAGCCGGTGTACAGCTGCAACGCCTGGGCCTCACCCATGGGCTGGTCGTGGGCGACTTCGGACACCCGCTTGATGGCGGGGACTGCGTCCGTTGCGGGGATGTGGCGGTCGGTCGGGAGACCGATGCGCACGGGGAGTGCCCCGCAGATGTCGACCAGCATCGTGTAGATGAATGAGATCGAGTGGGCCAGGGCCCCCATGATCTCGTCCTCACGGTCAGCCATGTGACTGTCCTTCCACTGTTGAGTTGAGATGGATCGGGAGGGTCGGGGTTCGCAGCCCCTCACCTCTTGAGTAGTACTTTACAGCATTGAAGTAGTGGATTGCAACACCCGAGGGTGAGGAAACGGCCCCAGCTCACTCAGAGCCAGGGCCGCTACGGGGAGGGTCAGGCCAGCTGCCAGCCGGACAACCGGCCATCGCCGCCGACGTCGGCGGACAGCCGCTTGCCGGGCAGTTGCATGGCCTCGAGGCCGACGGCGTCAGCGATCTCCTCGGCCGGGTAGCGCTCGGGCTCAGCGCGCTCCTCCGGCGGGACGTCGGCCACGACCTCGGCCTGATCGCCGAACAGCAGCAGCACCCTCACGTTCATACGCTCGCTCATCGAGTCCTCTCCTCCTTCGTCGCGCTCGAGGCGGCGCTCAGTCGGTGTCCTCGTCGAGCGCGACCTCGACCTGTTTGATCTTTCCGGACGTCGACAGTTCAGCGCGGACGGGGTTGTCGCGCGGGACGCCGGCCTTGCGTGCGGCCTCGACGAAATCGGCGAGCTCGTCGAGGGTCATGTCCTTGTCTTCACCGGTGAACTTCACAGAGGCGGGCATGGGCTCAGGATGACGCACCCGGCCCTGCACAGGGATGGGCTCGTGAAGCCGAGCCGGGTGTCAGTGGCCACAGCCGGGCTTCGTCCACCAGCCGCATGTCGCGCAGTACTCGTAGGCGAGCCGGGCTCAGAGGCGTCGGATCATCGGTCGTTCACCTCCCCACGAACGGTGCTGGAGGTCCCCGCCTGCTCGGCGAGGTCGTAGATCAGGAGACCGTCGTCTGTGCGCTCTACACGGATCCCCTCTCCTGCCCGTGGCCGGTCACTGTTGTCGGTGTTGTTGTTGTCGCCTGACCTGCAGCAACAACCGTTTCCGTGGGCGTCGGTGGTGACGGGAGAGGGGTCGGCCGGGATGTCGCCCTTGTGTACGCCGGGGCCATTGCCGTGCGGGGTGCGCACCGCCTTCCAGGTGATGTCCTCGGCGTCGAGGAGGGCCTTGACCCTCTTGGTGTCGGGCAGCTTCAGGTCGTCGCGGAGGCGGGTCAGGAGGACGCCGTTGTCATTGCCAACCAGGCGCCGCAACGCCTCGCCGACATCGAGTGCCGGCGTCTCCTGCTCGGGCTCGGCCGGCTCGTTGCCGCGCGCGACGAACCACGACCGTGCACGCTGCCAGCCCACGGTGCCGAGGACGCCGACCATCACGTAGGCGAGGTAGGGGAACGCGGCGAGCAGGCCCCACAGGGCCAGCCCCGCGACGAGTATGAGAACCAGGCGGGCGGTCCGCTCGTACTGCTCCCCCGGCTCCTCGGGCTCCGCCGTCTCGGGTTCCGGCTGCTGCGTGGCGCTCATCCGAACACCCCGGTGAAGCCGATGCCCGCGAAGTTCACGCCGGAGCCGAGGGGGATGGCGGCCACCCCGGCGACGTTGCCGGAGAGCGCGATGAGGATGCCCGCGAGGCAGCCCAGGATGATCTTCGACTTGGCCTGCTTCGGCCCCCACTTCAGGAGGCAGCCGAGCATGATGGTGAGCAGGAAGACGATGGCGTAGCCGCCGTCGGTGAGGACGATCTGGTGGGCGCGGGTCACGTCAGGGGCTTTGCCGCCGATGCCCCACACGAGGCTGGCGTACCCGGCGACGTTGCCCGCCCACAGACCGAGCCAGGTGACCGCTCCCAGGACGGACCAGGCGCCGAGTGCGGCGAGCGCGGCGAGCATCCCGTAGAGCACGGACAGCACGAAGGGGACGAGGGCGCCGAGCCGCTTCTTCTCCTTCATGATCCAGCGCATGAGGAACGCGAGGATGATGCCGACGCCGACGGCGACACCCCCGAGGTTGATGGCCATGTACGGCACGGTCAGATCCCCCAGGTCAGGAAGAGCGGAAGGGCGAACCCGAGGGCCAGGCCGAAGCAGACGGCGGCGCCGATCCAGCGCGCTTTGCCGTGGAGGTCCCCGGCGACGCCGAGGAGGAAGAGGACCGCGAGGACGTTGATGAGCATGGTCAGTGGCTCCAGATGGCCGTGACGGAGAGGACGGCGAGGGTGATGAGGGCGACGGTGCAGGCGGCGGGCCCGAGGTAGAGCAGAGGGGCCCGGCGCGGCGCGAGGGCGTGGAGGCCGACGGCTCCGAGGAGCGCGGCCATGGGCCAGAAGACTTCGACGGTCACAGCGCACCGCCGCGGTGGATGAGTGCGCCGGCGAGGAGGGAGGCGGCCGTGGTGAGGGTGAGCGTTGCCGCGGGCCGTCCGTGGCCCTGCAGGAGAGCCGCGGCGGCGAGGAGCGCGCCGACGCTGTCGGTCACTGCGGCTGCGGCCGGGCTGAGCAGGCCGAGGACCGCGCATGCGTGCCAGGCGTCGGCCAGGTCCCGCAGTGTCACCGTGGGCGTCTCAGCCATGCCGGGCTCCCGCCCGTGGGCTCGGCTCGCTGAGGGCCTGGCGGACGAGTTCGGCCTTGGGCTGTCCGACGCCGAGCGCTGCTTTGAGGACACGGATCGGGGCGGGGCGGCCGTGGGTGTGGATGTGGTCGGCGTCGACACGGCGGGCCCGCTCGAGCAGCTCGTCGGGTACGCCCGTACCCGCCGTACCCGAGGCCTTGAGTACGGGGGGTACCTGCTGGCTCGCGTGTACTCCGGGTGCGGGTACGGCGTGTACCCGGGCCGGGGTGCGCGCCGGGTCGGCGGTAGCCGGACGGAGTGGGGCGCCCTCGCCGGAAAGGCGGGTGGGCGGGCGTCGGTCCGGTGCCGTACCCGGACTGCGGTCGGGTACGCGGGCGTGTACCTCGGTGCGGGTACGTGCCGGGCGGATCATCTGGGCGGGTACGGCGCACGCGTGCTCGGCGCGTACCTGGGCCTCGGTGGTGACGTCGAGGTGCAGGTCACCGTGCTGGTACGCGTACTCGATGGTGTCGGGTACGGCCTGGTGCGCGTCGGGCTGCGAGACGGGGTCGGCGGGCGGCACGGGGAACAGTTCGAGGCGCGGCGCGGGCGCGGGTACGTCGCCCCGTACCTGTACCCGGGCGGGTACGGGTGGAGGTGCGGCGTGGAGGGCCACCTGTACCTGGGCCTCGGAGACGGGTACGCCGTACTCGGTGCACAGCGAGGCGAGCGTGGCCGGGCCGGCGTCGGGGTGTGCGGCGTGTACCTGCAGGACGGCGTCGACCGGGTCCATGCGGCGGAGCTCGGCCCCGGCGACGCCGAGCGGGGTACCCGGGTACGCCTCGGGTACGGGTGCGGCGGTCCACGGGGTGGGCAGTTCGACGTCGCGCAGCGCGGAGGCGTTGCGTCGGGCGGCGAGTTGCTGCAGCAGCTGGTGGCGCTGGGAGGCGTCGACGGCGGCGCCGGAGCGGGCGACGGAGGCCTTGAGGGCGGCGCGCCCCCACCAACCCAGGTGCCTGCGGGAGGCGAGGCGCACGGCGCGGGCGGTGGCCCGGTCGCGTGAGACCTGGGCGGCGGTGCGGCCGCGGACTGCGAGGCCCATGTAGCTGAGGAGCCGCTCGCGGAGCTCGCGGCCGATCTGCGCGGGCACCCCGGTGGACAGTGCCTCCGGGCGGCTGACGCGGATCTCCAAGCCCATGGCGAGGTGCCAGAGCAGGGCGGCCATGACCGGACCGAACACCGCGCGGACCGTGCCGCCCAGGACACCGGACTCGGCGAACGCGGGCACCAGCTGCACGCCGGTGATGCACCACACGAGGACCCCGGGCACGCCCGGGGTGCCGGCCTCGGTGTCCGTGGCGGTGGCCCGCTTGTTGGCGCGGGCCATGACGGCGCACGCGAGGAGGGCGACCTCCCCTGCGGCGAACAGCGCCAGGCGCTCGTTGTCCTGCATGCCGAGCCGGTCGCCGGCGAACCGCCAGGAGGTGTCGGCGGAGAACGACGTGGCGACGAGGGCGCCGATGCCGGCGGTGAGGACGGCGCCGCTGGTGCGGTGCACGATGAATCCGCCGAGCGCGGCGAGGAGGACGCCCGCGACCAGGACGACGGGCCCGTGGCCGGTCGCCCACGCGAGGGGCTGGTCCAGAAACACGTGGACTCCAAACGTGGAGAGGCCGGCCCCGCTCGGGGGCGGGGGCGGGACCGGCCGGTCTGGGTGAGCAGCGAGAGCAGCGGCCCTGGTCAGAGGTCTCTGTCCGCGCGGGCCTGCGCGGACTGGGAGGCTCCGGCGATCAGGTGCGCGTCGTCGCGGTGGGCGTTGAGGTCCTGATGGGTGAGGCCGTCGGTGTAGTCCTGGTCGCACTCGGCGTGCAGGACGGCGACGCGTTCGGCCTGCGTACGGGGCTGCCCGTTGCCGGTGGCCAGCTCACGCAGCTGCACCGCGTACTCGCGCCGGAGGAGCGAGCCGGTGATCTCGGGGACCCGCGAGCGCAGAGCGCGGGCGAGCGGCGGGTCCATGGTGGTGGCCTGCATGAGCGCGAGCCGGCCGATGGCGGTGATCGGCTCGTCGGGACGGTTCGCCTCGAGCCGGTCGGCCATCTCGCCGAGCATCCGCCGCACCTGCTGATCCGTCTGGGCCGCGGCACGGCCGTAGCGGGCGGTCACCCGAGCTCCCGGGCTGCCGCGCGGAGGAGGGTCGCGTACTCGCCGCGGCTGACGTCGGCCAGGGGCGGCAGGACGGAGCGGGCGCGGAAGGCGGCGGTGTGCCGTACGGCCTCGGGGCAGGTGCCCACGATCGCGTCCTCGGCCGCGGTCAGGTCGGTCTGCAAGTTCCCCGCGGTGACCGGGCTGGTGCTGCCGTGCTGTTCGAGGAGGACCACGGTCGCGCTGATGATCTGCGCGGGGTGGCTCGGCCGGGAGAGGACGCGGGCGAGGACTTCGCCGGGGTCCATGGTCTGGGTACGCTCCATGGCGGACCTGCTCCTTGTGATCGCTTGGGACGGGTCCCCCCTCGCCCCGGAGTAGCCGCTCCATTGGGGCGAGGGGTTTTCCGTTGTGCAGCAGTCGAGCTGCTTGCCCACGACTGTAGGGGTCCCCTACAGTCCATGGCAAGCGGCCCACCGAAGGAAAGGGCCGGGATGAGCGACGAGGAGGTGCGCCGCGTGTCGGACGCCCTTGATGCAGTCGAGGGAATCGCGGACCGAGAGGAACGCGTCAGGGCCCAGAGTCGGATCATGGCCGAACAGATCAAGCGCAACAGGACCTGGTCGAAGGAGCGCGCCGACCTGATCCGCGAACTCTGGGATGACGGTCAAGGCCTCTCGTACCGGCAGATCGCCGACCGCCTCCAGGTCAGGCTCAGCACCGTGCAGGATGTGTTCCGTGCCTACAAGGGATCCGGTACCGCCCGCCCTAAGGCCGGCGAGAAGCCATCGGACTGAGCTGTGATCTCGAGTCCCCGCTGAGCGGGTCACGGCGGGGGCTCGCGCGCGCCCGCCTTAGGATCCCTGCACGTGGCACACACCTTCGAAGAACTCGTGAACATGCAACGCGCCGCCGACAGCGCACACGCCCGCGTCCTCGCCCTGCTCGACGAGTACGGCCAGCCCGCCCGAGGTGACGGCTGGACTGAGCAGCAAAGCGAGACGTACGGCAAGGCCTGGAGCGACTGGCGTAAGGCGGCCGCCGGCGTCCAGGCCTCCGTCACCGAGCATGCGGCCGCAGACGGTAAGACGCGCTACGACGTCGAGGCCGCGGTGAAGAAGGCGGCCCGCCACCCGGAGCCCGTCCAGCCCTAGCAGTCACACCCTCACCTCGACGCGGTACGGGCGTGATGCTTGAATCGAACACGTGAACGAGCTGCCGCCGGATGTGCCCCGCCTGCGGGCGATCTTGGCGTACCTCGAGAAGCAGCTCGCCGAGGAAGAAACCGTCGTCCTCTACCTCCGGCTGCAGGTCGACGGTGTACGGCAGGCCCTCGCCGTGGCCGAGAACCGGAAGCCCGCCAGCCACACCCCACCGTCCCCCCGCCCCCGGCCGGCCATAACCGCGCTCGGGCCGGCACCGACGCGCACGGGCCGGGGATCTGCCGGGTTCATGATCGAGCAACGTCGTACGCCCGAGGGGCCGCTGGAGGCCACGGTGCACCTGGACGACTGCACGATGACGAGCAACCGCACCCACCCTGTGTCCGCGCAGGAGGCGCGGCTGGCGCTGACGGACGCGCAGCTGGAGTCGTGCGGGTTCTGTCGTCCGGACACCGAGCTGGGGATCCTCGACTGACCGGGCGCCGTGAGTCTCAGGCCGCTGTCGGCTCTCGCTCTCCAACCTCGGGTCCGGCTGGCTGCGGGCGCCCGGGCTGGAGTTGACGTAGGGCCAGCCACGAGTCGGGCGGGTACGGGCACAGGCACCAGGTGCACTGGACGGGCCGGGTCATGTCCGCGAAGAGCTTGGTCCCGCACACGATGCCGTCGGGGTCGGCGGCGACGCAGTACCCGAGGAACGTCGGTGCGGGCGGCTCGTCGAGAGCGCGGCCGGGCTGGACGACCGCGCGGACGCGGTCGACCAGGCGGCGGAGCTCGCGGCCCAGTTCTCCGCCCTGCTCCCACAGGGCGATGAAGTAGATCTGTTCCTCCAGTTCCCCGGCAGCGTGGGCAAGGCGGTGCCACAGCGAGCCGACCCGGGCCGGGATCGGCAGGCCCCGGGTGTGGTGGACAGCGTCGCGCCAGTCCTCGAGGACGCCGACGATGCCGCCGGCCGCGCGTAGGTCGAGGACCTCCTGGACCAGGGGCATGGGGGCCTCGGCCATGCGGGCGCGCCCGCCGTACTGGGCGGGGCCGTTGCTGCCAGGGGTGAGCCAGGCCTCGAGGGACAGCCACATGCGGGGCAGGCGCTGCAGACGGTCGAGGGTGTCGCGGGTGCAGGCCGGGCACAGGGTGCCGTGCTCAAGCTGGGTGGTGGTGCACAGGGTGCAGATCATGGGGTCCGCCTTCCTGCAGGTGGTGCGGGGTGGGGTGAGCTCGTCAGCGTCTGGACGGGGCGAGGATGGGCGGGCGTACGGGCTGGGGGATGGTGAGGCGGCCGTAGCCGTCGGCGAGGCCTGCGTCCTCGAGGACCCGCACGACGTCCTGAAACTGCTTCCTGGCGAGCGACGCGGAGGTACCCAGGTCAGCGGCGAGGCGCTGCAGCATCCGCTCCTGCCGGGCCCAGTCGGCGGCGAACAGCGCGTTGAATGCCCGGGCCAGAGACTGTGAGGCAGGGAACTCGACGGTCAACTCGCCGGACAGAGCTCGCCGCAAGGCGCCCTTGCCGGACTTGCGGGGCCACTCGATGCCGGGCCAGTCCGCGACGACGTGCTCGACGCCGGCCTCGTCGAAGGTCACTGTCCTGAGCGGGACGAGTGGCGCCTCGTCGAGGATGACCATGTCCGGGTGGGGGATTCGCCAGCCGCGCCAGTCCGTCATGCCCCACCGCGCAAGGCCGGCCCGGCGAAGAAGAGCAGCAGAAGGTCCAGGCGGAGTCTGTTCACTTCTGCAGATGCGGTGAGGGTGCCGTCGTCGAATGGCAGCGTCCAGCTACCGTCAGGGTTCTGCCGCCACCCTGAGGGAACCGGGCTGCATGTAGCGGCAGGGGGAGCTTGCTCGTCCACCCCCTGTACGGCCTGGGCCTGCCCGAACACCTGCTCGTGGACGACGGCGCCTGGTGTGGTGCTGGACTCGTCCACCTGGCGGGGCAGCTCGAGGCCGAGCTCATTGCGCAACCGCCACAGACGTTGCTCGGTCCAGCACGACAGGTCGTGGTGACGCGCGACATTCTCCGGCAGTGCGTCGGCCAGGCGCGCGTGGACGAGGACGTGCAGCCACCCGACGTCGACCCACTCAGTGTGGGCGTGGCGGAGGCGACACCAATGCGCCGGAGGCCGAGCGTCGTCAGCGAAGCCGTGGCCGGGGCAGCCGACTTCGACCGGTGCCCCGGAGGATCGGACGATCATCAGGTCGCAGTTGGGGTGTCCGCTGGTGCCTTCCCGGACGGCGGCTTCGGCAGCTTCCGCACTGGTGTACTCGCGGGCATCAAGGGCCGGATCGTGGGATAGGCAGACGAGGTAGAACGTGCTGCTCACGGATCAGTCCTCCATCGGGAGTTCGCGGCGGCCGACGGGGATGGCGGCAAGGGTGCGTGCGCGGTCGAGGCGTTGGGGTGTGGTGCCGTAGGAGCGGTGCTTCGTGCAGCGGGAGCAGCGGCCGTAGGTGACCTCGTCCAGGAGCGGCTTGTCGCACAGGCAGGTGGAGTGGGCGGACTGGATGGCCGAGCAGTCCATGTGGAACAGGCCGCGTTCGCCTTGCCACCAGTGGCCGCGGGCCCGGTTCCACTGGTGGGAGACGTTGACCTGGTCGCTGTTCAGGGAGCTGCCGCCGCACCAGGTGCAGCGGGTCAGCAGGCGCCGCCGTAGCGCCTGCAGAGGAGGGATCTGGATGCGCCAGTGGTGGACGTGCAGTCGCCACCCGCGAGTGCGGTGCCATGTGCCGCCGCTCCGCTGGACGCGCCGACCGCAAACGGTCAGGGCATCGCGGTTGCCTGGCTCGCGGTGCCAGACAGTGATCAGGCTGGGAAAGTACAGGCCGCGCCCAGCGAGCACCCAGAACGCGCCACCGGCCTTCCAACGGGTGCCGGTCCGGGCGGCCTGCTCGGTCATAAAGACGGCCGGCTTGGGCCACGGTGAGCGGATCTCGAACGCGACGGTCATCGGGTCGTGCATGGTCAGTCCTTCTTCGGGGTGTCGATGTCGCGGAAGGGTTCGGTCGGCAGGGGCCGACCGGTGGCCTTGGCCCACCAGCCGGCGCAGATGAGTTCGCCGAGGGGGATGTCCCGGGGGTGGCCGTCGATCTGCCAGGCCCCGTACGGCTGGTGGCTGCCGCCGTAGCCGCGGGCGGTGCCGTGGTGGCACCAGAACGGGCCGTCCTCGGGGAAGCAGCGGCCGCCGTCCTCGAGCTCCGGCGAGCCAGGCCGGAACGCGCAATCCGCACACGGCTTCCGCATCACCCCGGGCGGCACCGGGGCCTCGCGGATCATGTCGGGCGGGAAGTGCTCGACATCGTTGGTGAGGCCGCGGCCGGCGCAGTGCAGGCACCGGCCCACGGAGGGGCCCATGTCGCCCTTGGTGCACAGCGGGCACAGGTACCGGTACACGATCAGCTCGCTCATGCTGCGCTGCTCTCGGGGGTCTGCCTGCGGCAGGTCGGGTCGTGGTCGGCGCCGGCGCTGGTCCACCAGCGGTCGCAGCACTCCCCAGCCAAGGCCACCGCGACCACGCCGTCGGCCGTCTCGTCGGGGGTGAGAACTGGCCGCGCCTCGCGTTCTGCTCGCACGGCCTCGCGGCGCAACAGGTCATCAAGTTGGTCCTCGCGGAGGAACGCGACCATGGCCAGGCACGTGCCGACGACGAAGACGACGGTCGCCCACCAGGCGCCGTGTCGTGCGGACTGGACGGCGCAGTAGAGGAGCCAGAGGAACAGACCGATGTACGCGGAGCACAGGAGGTTCGACGGGCGTGTCACAGCGTCACCTGAATCTCTGCGAGGGGTACACCAGCGGCGACCTGGCGGTACAGCTCTTGGAGGCGGTCCACGGCCTTGCTGTCCCGGCGGGACAGGGCGCGGCGTGCAGTGCAGGGCAGGTTGCCCCAGCAGGCGAAGCAGAGGTACTTGCCTGCGCCCTTGGGCTGTCGACAGCACGGACAGGGCCTTGATGTGCCGGGCTCGGGATGACTCATTGGCTGGGCTCCTGCTCTTCCATGGGGAGTTGGTCGTCGGCCACGGGCACGGGCCGGGCGAGGACGGCGCGGTAGCGTGCCGGGTCCTTGCGGATCGCGGCGCGCTGGGCGGGCCGGAGTTTGCGCCAGCAGCGGCCGCCGATCCCGCCCCGCTGTTTCGCGGCCGCGGACCGGGTGGGCTGGTGGCACATCGGGCACTCGGCGGGCGCGCTCACACGGCACCGCCGGCCGAAGCGTGAGCGGTACGCCAGGCGTCGAGGACGCGCTTGGGGATCTGGCCGACGCCAGGGCAGTCGACGCCGTGCTCCGCGGCCCAGGCCCGCACGGTGCGCGCGTCGTAGTCGCGGACGTACACGCCGGTCTTCCGCTTGGTCTTCTTCGGCGGCGCGAGCTCGGCCTGACGGGCGGTGAGGGCGGCGAGCTGCTTCTCCAGCTGCTGGCGCTTGGTGGCGAGGGCGGCCAGTTCCTGGTCGGTGGCGTGCCGGTTGCGCAGGCCGGTGAGGATGGCGCGGCCGCGGGCGGCTTGGTCCTGGACTGCGGGGTCGGGGTGCTCGTCGCCCCATGCCAGGAGGTCGGCGAGCGGGAGTGCCGAGACGGTGACCTCGGCCGTGGCCTGGGCGATGGACGGTCGCGGCCCGGGGGCGGTGGGCTTCGGCTCGGCGGGGTCGGTGGTGGGCATCGGGTCGGGCTCCTCGGTCGTCGGGCCGGCGGGGCGGGTGAGGTTGAGGCGCTTGTCGCGGGCGGCCTGCGGGCCGCCCTGCTCATCGATCTCGTCGAGGAGGTCCTTCAGGGCCTGGACCGTCACCGGCTCCTCCTCCGGTTGGGCGCGGCGCAGGACGTCGTCGGTGAGGTGGGCTCCGGCCATGCAGTCCTGCTCGCCGCAGTTGCTGCGCACGTAGCCGACGGGCGGCCGGCCGTGGTGCTGCTCGAACGCGACATGCCGGCCGTTGAAGCGGCGGCTGTCGGCCCACAGCTGGGCCATTCGGCCGGCCGTCGGCCCGGTCCATCGCACGTGACCGTCGCCGTACGGTTCGGTGGACGCGGCGAAGGCCTCGGCCTTCGTACGGGCCTGGCCTCCGCACCGCACCGGCCTCGGCAGGCCGGCCTTCCTGCGGATGGCGAGGATCGTCGGCGCGCTGATACCGACCTGCTCCGTGATCTCGGCGGAGGTGGCGCCCGCCTTCAGCAGTTCGAGGGTGCGCCGCTCGTTGTCCGCACGCTGCTCGGGCGTGTACCGGAAGCCGGGGCCCTTCGGGTAGGGGATGTTGTACGCCTGCCGGGTCGCGACAACGGTCCGTGTGGACACCCGCAGTTGCTCTCTGATCTGCCGCAGGGTTCGGCCCGCGCGCAGGAGTTCGGCGACGTCCTCCCGCACGGCGGCGGTCGCCTTCGGCTTCGGGGCGGCGGCCTTCTTCTTTCGGCGCGCGGGCGCCGCCTTCTTCTTCGCCTTGGCCACCGTCTTCTTCGGCTTCGCCGCCACGGCTGGCACGGGTGCGGCCGCCGCCGGGCGGAGCTCGACAAGGACGGCGAGCGCAGCGGCACGATCGGCGGGGAGAGCGGGCAGGGCGCGGCGCTCCTTGTAGGTGAGGCCGCCCCAGATGCCGTTGGTGGCCTGGCTCTCGAGGGCGTCATACAGGCACTCGACACGGACCGGGCAGCCGCCGCAGATCTCCTTCGCCTCGGCGGGCTGGGCGGTGAAGAACGTCTTGTAGTTGGTGCCGCCGCAGGCCGCGGACGACTGCCAGCCCACCCCCGCTGCAGTTGCATCCGGTGTCACTGCGCCCCCTTGCGGGCAGTGCGACCGAGGACGTGACACAGCTGGCAGTAGGCGACCCCGTCGGGCGACAGACGCCCGTGCTCGCCCTGATCGTGTCCGCGCCGGCACGAGGACGGCCGCTCTCCCTTGCCGAGGAGGATCCGCAGCTGCTCGCGTAGTCGCGTGCGCCCGGGCTCGTCCTCGACGTGGTCGGGGGCAACGCACTGGTGCACGCCGCACTCGGCCTTCGCCTGGCCCACAGGATCCCGACCGGTCCTCTGCCGGAACGCGATCGCGGCCGCCGTGTACGTCGCCTCCTTGTAGCGCATCACCGGGGTGCGGCTTGCGTTGACGCGCTCACCGGTCCACTCCAGGTGGCCGCCCTCCATCGGCCTGGTCCGCTGCTTCCACTTCTCTTCCAGGGACAGCGGCTGACGCTCGGGTGACGGGATCCCGGTCTCCTTGCGGATGCGTCGTACGGCGGCCCGGTCGACGCCGAGCTTGGTGGCGATCGCGGTGTTGCTGAGCCCCTTGCGCAGGAGCCGGCGGATCTGGGCGTCCTTCGGGTGCGGCCGGGTGCCGCGACGGGTGATTGTGGCCGGGCCGAACCCGCCGTCCGCCCGCAACCGAGCGACGGTGGACACGTCCGCGCCGGTCCGTTCCCGGATCGCGGTGTTCGTCAGGCCGTCGGCCAGGAGAGCCCGGATCTCGTCCTGCTTCGGATGCCGGAAGATCATCGCGTCCGCCTCCCCTGCGGCTGGCCGAAGAGCGGGGGCTGCACGGAGGGCCTGCGCCGCGCGGGCCGCGACCGTGACGGTGCGGCCTGCTGGCTGTTGCCGGTGCAGGAGTCCCAGTGCGCGACGGCCTTCCACTCCAGGCCCTCCGGGTTGGGCCGGTCCGGGTCGAGCTCGCGCACGACCAGGCCGCCGAGTCCCGTGGTGTGCGCGGCCAGGCCGCCGGCCGGGGACGGCAGGGCGTTGAGGGGAATGCGCCGGCCCTTGTTGTGGCCGGTGGTGCAGGTGGCCCAGCGGATCCGGGCGCCGCACCGGGTGCAGGTGGTGACGCCTTGGGTGGGGTGCGGGACGGTCGGCATCAGGACTCCTCTCCGCGCGCTGCGGCAGCGGCTGTTCGGGCGGTGTGTGGTGCGGCGCGGCGGCGGCCGCGCGGCGTGGTGCAGGGTTGGCCCTCGTCGGCGAGGCAGCCCGGCACCGGGCACGCGGCCGTGAGCGCCCCGGTCAGCTCTGCTCGGCCGACCGCGGTACGGAAGGCGGCGGGCATGTAGTCGTCGCGCATGGGCGCCTCCTCGACGGCACACGGAATGGGCACGGCAGGCGCTAACGCGGGCGCAGCAGAAGGGAGTTCAGGGAGCGCGCCGTACGCGGTGCGCAGCAGCTCACTCGCGCGGAGGACGCCGTAGCGGTGGAGTGCGGCGGCGGGGCCGTGCTGGGCCGCCGCCGCGAGGACCTCCTCGTCGGACGTCTGCGACCGCTGCCGGTAGCTGGCCTTGGTCAGCGCCTGCTCCTGGACGAGCTGGGTGAGCCGCTCGTCCCACGCGCGGGCTTGGCGCCACTGCTCGCTGGTGATCTGCCGCGTGTGGGCGCAGGTCTCGCACGGCTCGCCGGTGGGCCAGACGTAGCCGTGCTCGCACAGCGGCAGGCCGCAGCCCTTGGGAACGATGGCCACGTGCAGGAGCCACGCGCCGACGTCGCGGATGGTGCGGGCGTCGAGGTAGCGGGCGGCGATCCGGGCGGCCATCCGCTCGGGCGTCATCAAGTTGCGGGCTTCGTCGTCGAGTTGGCGGCCGATCTCGCGGGCGACCTTGCGCAGGAGGAACCGGCTGACGTGCTCGTCGAGGAGGTGACGGACCGGAGCCAGGGCGGTGTGGATGCGCCGGGTCCAGCGGAGCTCCGGGCCGCCGTACGGGGTGCCCGGGCTGGCGGCGGTGGGGTGGTTCCCGCGCGGAGCGCGAGAGGGGCCAGGCCGGAACGTGTCCGGCGCGGTCCTGGCCGGGTTCTCCACAGGAGCGGGGACCCACTTACGGTCACCTCGCCTACGGCGGGAAACCCCCACAGGGTCCGTCTCATCGCGTCGGTCAGTCCGGTGATCTTCCTTAGACGCGAGGGATCCGTCATGATCGCCCGGACCCGATCCGTCATAGACGACCGGTGACGCCGACTCCCACAGCGGGAGTTGCTCGTCCTGGTCATCGAGGGCCGCGGCCTCCGGCGCGGCCGGGACCGGGTGGAGCGGGTGGCGGTGGGTCTCGTAGGTGTGGCGGCCTTGCTCGCCCTCGCGGCGCCCGACGGTGAGCCAGCCGGTCAGCTCGAGGTCGTCGACCAGGCGGCGGGCCTGGCGCTCGCCGAGGTGCTCGCCGGCGTGCTTGCCGGTGTGGTGGTGGAGCATCTCGCCGAGCTCGGCGACGGTCACCGGGATGCGGCGGGCGGTGGAGTAGGCGAGGAGCGCGTACAGGCGCAGCAGGCGGGGCGTGAGGGTCTCGGCTGCGCGCACCGGGATCCGCACCCACAGCTCGCCGTCGGCGAGCGGGCGGGTGACGCGGTGGGCGGACTCGCCCTTGCCGCCGCGCTTTGTACGGCGGGTGGTCGGGATCTCGGTGATGCCGTCGACCGGGTCCGGGTGGCGCAGGGGCTTGAGGCCTCGCTCGACGGCGGACTTGGACATGCCGAGGTAGGCGGCGAGGGTGGCGACCTTCGCGGTGCAGCCCTCCGGGCGGAGGGCCAGGGCTGCGATCTTGACGTAGGTACTCAGGGCCGCATCCGGGTACTGAGTGCCTACGACCAGGCGCAGGGGGACCTTGACCGTCATGCCGCCGTCGCGCGGGCGCACCCCAGCGGCCGCGCGGGGCGGCTGGGGGTGCGGTGCAGCCGTGTGGGCTGCGAGCGCGACGGCGGACATGGGTTCCTCTGGTGGTGGGGTGGGTCAGGAACGGGTCTCGGGGCTGCAGGTGTGCTCGCGTCCCTGGGTGAAGAAGCCGGCCTGGCAGCAGGCGCGTCCGGCCGCCTCGTACTGGGCGCGTCGGGCCGCGAGCATCGCGGCCGCCTGGTCCCTGGAGGCATGCATCACCGCGAGGAACTCCTCGCCGGCGTCGTTGCCGTAGGCGGCTTCGATGTAGGCGAGCGCGGCACCGAAGATGGCGGGCGCTGAGCAGGTCGGCAGGAGGATGCCGATGTCGTCCTCGGTGCCGTCCTCCGTCTGGCCAAGGAGGTGGAAGGAGACGGCGGCCATTCCGTGGGAGCAGGGATGTTCGAAGTTGAGACCGGCGCCGCCATTGGTGGCGCGGAACAGTCGGCTGGGTTCGGAGTTTCGGATTTCCATCTCGGGCCTGTCTGCTGGGTGGTTGAGGCGGTGGTGGTCCGGGCCCCGCCTGCTGGGGGAGGGCGAGGCGGGGCCCGGTGGTGGCGACCGAGGGCGCGGGGGACGCCGGGGGTGTGGTCGCCGGGCGGGTGGTCAGGTGGCGGCAGGCCCGCGGCCGCGGAGCTGCTGCAGCACGACGGTGGGAATGCACAGCTGGAGGACCTGCTGACCCGTGCGGGGGCCGACGTCCAGGACGCGGCGGGTGAGCCAGCCGCGCTGCGTGAGGACCTCGATCTGGACGAGGACCTGGCCCTCGGTGAGGCCGGTGTCGTGCGCGAGTTCGCGGGTGCCGGTCAAGTGCTTGTTGATCAGGCCGGTGCGGAAGTTGGCGTAGCCGAGCAGAGTGAGGGCGGTGAGGCGCGCCTCGGGATGCATGCGGCTGATGCGCATGCCCTGCTGGTACATCCGCCGAAGCATCTCGTGGGGTTCGAGCTGACCCGGCGCGATCAGGCTTGCCGCCGACGTCGCCACGGAGGCCCGCGGGGCGGCCGGCCGGGGTGAGGGAGCGCGGGATGCCGGTGTCTTGGCCGGGGCAGGGGCGGGGCGGTGGGCGAGGTCTGCCGGGGAGGGGACGTGTGGTCTGACCGGTGCGCTCATGTCCTCGGGTCCTTGTCGGTGCTCGGCGCTGGCGGGGCAGCGGCCTCGGGCGGGTTGGCGTCGGGCGGGGGCTGGCGGTGGATGGGCCAGCCGGGGCCGGGTGGGGGTTCGGGCCGTCCGGCAAGCGCGTTCGGGGTGTGCCGGGCGCACCACCAGCCCGACGGGTAAAGGCGGGCGTAGGTGAGCGCGTGGGGCAGGCCCAGCGACGTGCACGACGGGCGGCGCGAGCCGTTCACCACGGGTCGTCACCCCCGTCAGGGACGCCGACGGGGGACCCACCGTCCCCCGGCTCCGCTTCGGGTGTGTGCTCCTGGGCGAGCGCAGACAGTTCGACGAGGGCGCGCTCGCCGCCATACGCCGACACCGTCAGCTCAACGCTCGGCGACCGCCAGCCGCACGGCCCCTGCCGGGCCGGATACCGGTACTCGCTGACCTCGTCCGCGCCCAGGACGCCCGCCCATCCAGCCATCGCCGTACGGGCGGCCTCCAGCGGCAGACCGTCCAGGCGTCCCTTCGCCATACCGCCGCCGGCGGCCGGGCCGTTGTAGACCGGCTGGAACGTCCACGGCACCGGAGCCAGGCTCTGATTCGCCTCCTGCAGTTCGGTCACCAGGCGCAGCCCGGGCTGCGCCTGGTGCGTCTGCCCGGTCAGGGTGGCGGTCTTGTGCTGCCGCCAGGCGAGCTCGGGCGACGAGCCATCGGTGTACGTGGTCTTGTCCCGCCAGCCGCACGAACAGCCGGCCGTGTGGGAGCTGTAGAACTTGAACCAGCCGCGGACCACCAGGTCGGTGTGCTCGAACTTCCGGCCGTGACCGCGCACCGGGCCGATCGCGTCGAGTGTGCGCCACACCCGCACCGTGTCGCTCTTCGGTAGACGGCGGCGGAACTGCGGCTCGATCTCGTCAGGGCCCCGTCCCTGTCGGTGTACGTGCCCGGGCTCGTCGCCTGCCAGGTCCCACAGATACGGGCGGTGGACGATCTCCCGCACCTTCAGGCGGCCGCCGAGATGGTCGGTGATGTCGCCGAGACGGACGTCCTCCACCTTGACGGCCAGCACGACAAGTTCCTCACGCGTAGTCATGACGCTCCGATCGAGGTCGAGTGAAGGGAGTTGACGGCGTTGGCCCATGCGCTGTCGGGGTCGGCCTGCGCGGCGTGCTGCTCCCACAGGCCCACCAGGCCGTCGACCGAGCGGCCCTGCGGGGTGCGGCCGATGGGGCGACCGCACCGGCAGGTGGCGCGGAAGTCGAGGCCGGCGGCCTCGAGGACCAGGGCGTGAGGAGTGGACGGCGCCCCCGGGCCTCCGGCGGTGTTGCCGCCGGCGGGGGTGTCCTTCTCCTCGGCCCGGGCCCAGGCGGCGCTGATCGCCTTGGCGAGCAGGGTGGGCGGGGCCTGCCAGGTCGGATCGGTGGTGCCGGATCCGAGCAGCTGCACGAGGGGACCGCGCAACTCGTAGGCCAGCAACGGCCGTACGGGCTGGTCGGCCACCAGCACGCTGCGGATGACCTCGATCCGGTCGGCCATCAGCTCTCACCGCCCGACCGCATCGGGATGGCGCGGAGCTCGGCGCGAGCTCGGGCGATCGCCGCGCACCTGCCCTCGCAGTACCAGTGCGCGGCCGCACCATCGGCGGCGCCGCGGACCTGGACCATCCCGTCCGCCGGCGGACGGCGCCCGGTGACCGGCGTACCGCAGCCGTCGGCCCTGCAGACGTCGAAGACGGACAAGCTGGTCGCCGGGTGGCTGGCGCCCGTCTTGCCGCCGTTCCAGGCCAGTCGGGCCTTTCGCTGTGCCTCGCTGACCTCCGGCAGGCGCGGGCGCTGGGCACGGGTAGGCATCAGCGCTCACCGCCCGTACCGATCAGGGCGGCCCACGCGACCATGGCGACGGCCGCGGTGAACGAGGCGACGAGGAGCACGTATCCGGAGGCCATCAGCTCTCACCGCCCTCGGCCTGGTCGAGCAGCAGCACGGCGGCCTGCTTGGCGGACATCAGTCCGTGGCGGTCGCTCACGGCCTTACGGATCAGCTCGGCCTCGGCCGTGTAGCCGTGCTCATCGAGCAGCTCGGCGGCGTGCTTGCCGTGCCGGATGCTCCGGTTGGCGGCGGCGTCGACGACGAGCTTGGCGGCGGGTGCAGCGGCGAACCGCGCGGCATTCCACGCGGCGGTACGCGCCTGGTGGAAGGTGCTGCGGGCGCGGGTGCCGCCGTGGCTGAGACATGGTGTGCCGGCGGATGCGGCGCAGCCGAGTGGGGGCGCCGGGCAGTCCACGCGACGCGGCGAGTTCTCCTGGGTGGTGCCCATCAGACGGCCACCGCCACGGTACGAACGGTCTCGGCGTCGGTGATCCAGGCGGCGGCGTCCTCGAGCTCGGCCAGGCCGTGGGAGGAGTGCCGCCAGCGCAGGGTGGAGATCTGGTGCGCGCCGTCCTCGTCAGGGACGGCGCCGGCGAGCCAGCGGGGGGTGCCGTCGGCGTCGCGGTAGCGGGTGATGATCCCGTACAGCGTCTCCGTGGTGACGCTGTACGGCTGACGGGTGACGAGGTACTGGTGCGGCTCACCGCCCGCGATGACCGGGCGGCCGGGCCACAGCCACAGCTCGCCGATCTGGCGCGGGGGCTGGCCCCATCCGGTCGCCGAGGTGTGGGAGATGGCCTGGGTCAGGCTCTCGCCGGAGAGGGTGTGCACCGTGTGGCAGGTGCGGCACAGCAGCCGCAGATGCACGCGGCCGAAGGCGTCGGCGTGAGTGCAGATGCCGTTAGGGCAGGTGTGGTGCTCGTCGCCGGTGATACCGGGGCGGATGCCCTCGCTGTGGAGGACCTCGGCGTCGTCCCACACGGGGGTGGTGCAGCCCTCGGCGTGGGCGAGGGGGTTCCATCCGAAGTAGACGGTCTCGATCAAGTCCATGGTCAGGCGGCCTTCTTGGCGTGGCGTGCGTGGTGGAGCACGCGGATGGGCTGGGTCTCTGCCAGGACGAGCGGGGCGGCGTGCCGCGGCCTCCGCGCGGGGGCGCGGGCGGGCAGTGCCGCAGGCGGCGGTGCGGCCGGGGAACGGTGCGCGGTGAGGCCGGGCCCGACGCCCTCGGTGTCGAGGGCGAGCTTGATCAGGCCCAGCACCAGGGCGCCGGTACCGCAGCCGATGCCGCTACAGACGAGCCACTCGGTGGCGCTGGCGGTGCCGTTCACGGTCTGGCCGGTTCGGTCTCGACGATCACGCCCATGAGCCGGGCCGCCGCATGGTCGGTCAGGAGGTCGGGCACGCTTTCCCCGCGCAGGCGGACGGTCACGCCCTTGCAGCAGCCGGTCGCGGTGACTGCGGTGCCGTCGGCGGTGACGGTGGCCGGGTCGATGCCCAGCCGGTGCATCCACCAGCGCCAGCAGTCCAGGGACTGCGGCCGGACGGTGATGCCGAGTGTGCGCGCGTCGGGCACCTCGGTGGCGATGACGTCGTACTGCGTCGAGCGCAGCCGCGCGGCGAGCTCGGCGGCCGGGGAGTCGAGGTCGACGTCCAGGCCGACGCGGGCGAGGCATCCGGCGTACTCGGTCGCCTCGAACTCCGCGGAGTCCGCCACTGGTTCGCCGGCGGTGACGGCGTAGCGGACGGGGGTGTCGTCACCGGCGGCGGCGAGCGCCTCAGCGATCAACGCGCGGACGGGCCCGGTGAGTTCGAGGGCCAGGGCCTCACGCTGCTGGGTGTCCAGGGGCAGATCGAGGAGGGCGGCGGTCATCTCGATGGCGGAGTGGAGCTTGAGCGGAACGTTCCGCGGGTCCTGGCTCACTGGCCTCCGTCCGCGGTGTCGCCGGTGACGGGCGTGATGGCGGGGACGGTGGCGAGCACGCTGGCGCCGAGCGGGACGGGCTGGACGGCCGGCGTCTCCTCGGCCGCGGGCTCGGGGTTGGGCTCGGCGGAGCCGGGCTGGTGCTCCAGTTGGGCGGCGATGGGCGGAGAGACGAGGGCGCTGCCGCGGACCTCGACGGACTCGATGCGGGCGTAGGCGTCGAGGTGGATGCCGAACTCCGTGGTCGCGCGGGTGACGGGGACGTCGACCAGGGCGGCGAACGCGAGGAGGCCGGCGGCGCGGGTCTCGCGGAACTTCAGGTGGACTCGCCAGCCGGAGGGGAAGTCTTCCTCTATCTCGACGGCGAACGGGACCTCGTCGGTGCCCAGGTAGCTGATGACGGCTCCGGCCACGGTGTGCGCGTGGGCGAAGGTGTCGGTTCTCGGGGGTGCGATGGGCGTGGTGGTCTCGGTAGCCTGCTCCATGTGAGCCTCGCTTCAGGTTGGTTGAGGTGAGGTGACGTCTCGAGCGGGGCCGTTGCGGACCGGGCAGGGTCCGGGCGGCCCCGTTTGCCGTGCGCGTGGCCAGTGGTCAGGAACTCGACCGGGCAGTCCTTCTCGAGCGGGGCCGACGCGGCTTGTTGTGGCCGTGAGGCTTGTCGTGCATCAGCTCGGCGATCACCGCGAGGTCGGAGTCGCTGAACATGAGCTGGTTCGCCATCCGGTGCACCGGGAAGCGGGGCCCCTTGCTGCCGTCCTGGGGGCGGTTGACTCCTCTGCGGAGCCAGTCCTGACCGCGCTTGTCGTCCTCGTCCTCGGTGGCCAGGCCGAGCCGTACGGTCGCGGCCTTGAGGTTGTAGAAGTTCTCGAGGACGGGATCAGCCGTCTTCGTCTGCCGCGTCGGGGCGGCCGATGTGGCGGGCATCGCTCTCCTGTTCTTGCTGCTCTTCGGCTGGGGCGAGGAGTCGGCGGTCAGTCGCGGGCACGTCGAGGACGGTGCGCAGGCGCTTGTAGGTGGGGGGCCGCAGGGTGTGCCGGGCGCCGGTCTCGAGCTGGCTGAGGTAGGGCCCGCTGATGCCGGCCTTCCTGGCGCAGTCGTTTCGAGTCAGGCCCAGCTCCATGCGGCGGGTGCGGATGGCCGTCCCGTCCACCTGGAAGGTGGCTGGGGGTCTGTGCATGTGGAGAAATCTAGCGACTGTGTCTAGCTATCGCTAGCGATACTCACCAGTAATCTCTAGAAATCTCTAACTTTCAGGACTGGCGAGGTTGCGACAGAGCCAGGGGGGTGCCAAGTTCAGGTCACGTCGATGGAGATTCCTGGCGGTAGCTAGAGGTAGCTGTCATCATGGGCGTCATGGCGTCCACCAGTGATGACACCGCTCGCCACAGGAGGCGACTCGGGTCACTCGTTACCCAGCGGCGCACCATGCTGGGTATTACCGACAAGCGCGTCGCGGCCAAGCGGTGCGACATGTCGGTGACGACCTACACCAAGATCGAGAATGGTGACCCGGTCAACGTCATGAGCTACAAGAAGCTCGAGGCGGGCTTTGAGCTCGAGTCGGGTGCCTGTGTGGCAGTGCTCGAAGGTGGGGAGTCCCTCGCCTTGGCTGATGGTGGCCAGTTGTTCGTCGGTGGGCGCTCGACGCGCGTCGATCAGGAGCAACTGGGGCCGGCGTTGCGGCAGGCCATCACCAAATGGACGCGCCTGATCCGGCCGGATATCACCCTCGGTGAAGACCAGGCGATGAGTGACGGCGTCCTCGAGGAGCTGCGGCGCCTCGGCTTCCTGAACGAATCCGACAACTCGTAGACCGATCCGTACAACCATTTCGGCGTAATCAGATCGTGACTTGAATGACCGAGTTTTCGGTCAGTAACCCCTGCCGACACCAGGTGACACATGTAACTCTGACGTTCCGCCTGGGGGCTCCGATCCTGGAGAAGTGGGGGAGATCAATGGCAACAGTCGTCACTTACGACGGAGCGCCAGGCTTCATCGCAGACGTCCTCGAGCTCAACGGGCAGACGGTGTGCGTCCTCAGCCCGGACGTCTTCACCGACGCAGAGACCCGCTCTCTTGTCCGGACATGGATGCGCGGCCAGGGCGTCGACTGCGAGGCCTGCCTCGGCTGCTCAGTCGGAGTGATGCAGCAGGGCGGCAACGGCGGGGACCCTGCCAGGCCGTGACGGCTGGCGCCCTGCCACACACCAATTGGGGGATGGCGCATGCCGTACATCGAGCGCCGCGGCAACAGCATCCGAGTGAAATGGTGGGGCGGGCAGTACAAACGCGACGCCGGCGGCCAGCCCACGAAGACCAAGATCTACGAGTCTGCCTCCGGACCCGAGCCCGGCGTTCCGTTCCAGGACGAGGACGAGGCGTACAACTACGGTCTCGACCGTGAATACGACGTCCGGCACGGCAAGCACATCCCGCGCGTTGACACCCAGACGCTGATGGAGACGTACTGCTGGCTGTGGTACAAGACCGTCTCCCTGCGGCCCAACTCCATGGACAGCTACAGGTGGATGCTCAACGCTGTGATCATCCCGTACTGGGGGCAACGTCCCGTCGGCGCCATCACCGCCCTCGAATACGAACTGTGGAAGACCGAGATCGAGGCCAAATACTCCGACAACTACGCCGACCAGCTGCGCGGCCTCTTCCGCATGCTGATGGAGGACGCCGTCCTCAAGTACAAACTGCGGACGGATTCGCCGATCATCGAGCAGCGCCGACGTGGCCGGTACACCAAGAAGAAGACGCGGCGAGAGAAGTCGGATCTCCCCATCCACGCCGTACACCAACTCGCCACCAACGCCTACCACGTGTGGGGCTTCACCGGCTGGACCTACATCTGGACCATCGCCTTCACCGGGCTACGCCCCCCTGGCGAGATGTATGGCATGCAACGCGGCTACGCCTCTCCGTACTGGCCAGCCTCCGATCCGGTGCGCGATCGCCGCGTCAAGGCAGCGGCGCGGTACGGGCCGAAGCTGCCCGCGCTCCGGGTCCAGCACCAGCTGTACTACGTGAACAAGAAGCCCACCCTCGCCGGGCCGAAGTACGAGTCCTACCGCACTCTCGTGGTTCCGCCGTTCCTGCACGAGATGCACACGGCCCTGCTCGCCTCGCACGACAAGCCGTTCATGTTCCTCTCGCACATGGGTAAGCCGCTCCTGGGCACCCAGTTCGCGCGGGACTACTGGCGCCCCATCCGCGGCGGTGCACCGGAACGGAAGTCCCGCAAGGGGTACGAGCGGTTCGTCCGGCCGAAGCTGCCAGCCGTAGAGGAGATGGCCGGCCAGGACATCTACCGGCTGAGGCACTGGCACCGCGAGCTCCTCGATGAGCCGGGGGCCGACATCGCTCGCGTCGCCAAAGAGGCCCGCATGGGCCATGAACTTCCTGGCGTCGAAGGTGTCTACACCAACGTCTCAGTGGCGATGGAGGAGCGTATCGTCGAGTACCTCCAGGAGGTCTGGGAGAAGTTCCTCAGCACAGGGCCATGGCTGCCACCTTTTCCCATTCGTCTCCCAGATGATCAACGCAAGGGGATATTCCCCCTGTTCAGCGACTACCCGATCATCGACGAACGCTGATGAAGTCCATGAGCAAGCACATGGGCAAGGTGACGTTCGAGGAGACCGCGGACCCGGAGGCGCAGGCCTCCGGCAAGACGGCCGCGGCCTCCGAGAAGGCCTCGCCGACCAAGGGCTGAGCGCCGGGCGACCGGCGGTGTGATCCCGTGCCCCTCCGGGGCGGCACGGGATCACACCGTGCCGGAGGGCACCCCCATCACCTCCCGCGCATGCCGGCTGGGCACCATCCCCAGCCGCCAGGCCTGCCAGCCGTCCTCCAGGTTCACACCGCGCTCCAGCAGCAGCTGGTACGCCCCCACGTAGTCGTCGAGCTTCTCGTCGCGGAGGCGGTGGCCCGTCCGCCGCAGCTCGCCCAGGTCCTCCAGGGCCACCGCGGTGCCGACCTCCACGCCGCCCGGTGCCGCGTACGGCAGCAGGGTGCAGCGCAGGAAGCGCGCCCAGTCCTCGCCGCGCCGGTCGCCGTAGGACGTGAACAGCTCGACCGCCTGGTCGCACAGTGTCAGCGCCTGGGGCGTACGGGTGTTGCCCGCGTCCACCACCGCCAGCTCCAGGCATGTCCATGCCTCGCCGTGGGCGACGCCGATGCGCTGGAAGTCGCTCCGGGCGTCCACCAGGAGCTGGCGGGCGAAGCCCGAGTTGCGCAGGGAGCCCGTCTGCGCCGCTCGCTGGTCCCGGGTCACCCGGGCCGAGTGGTGGCGGGCGCACGCCAGCCCGTAGACGTCCCGCATCCGGGAGAACATCGTGCGGGAGCGCTCCAGTTCGCGCACGGCCAGGTCGAGGTTGCCGCTCTCCTCCAGGGCCTGGCCCAGGTAGTAGACCGTCCAGGCCTCGCCGCGGGCGTCCTCGTTGTCACGGTGGCGGGAGGCCGCCTGGCGGAGGCCGTCGACGGCCGGCGAGGGGTCGCCGGCGACGAGACGGGCGCGGGCGAGCTGGGTGAGGGCCCAGGCCTCGCCGCGGGCGTCGCGGGTGCGGCCGTAGCGGTCGAGGGCCGCGCGCAGCTCTGACTCGGCGCGCGGCACGTCGCCCATGCGCAGGGACAGCTGGCCGAGCTGGAAGTGGGCCCAGGCCTCGCCGTGCAGGGACTCGCCCGCGTGGTGCAGGACGAGGGAGTCGGTGAGCAGGGTCAGGGCCTCGGAGACATGGCCGCGGTCGCGCTCCACCGCCGCCAGCGCGTGCATGGTCCAGGCGCGGTCCGTGGCCAGTTCGTCGGGCGCCTGCAGGACCAGGGCCTCACGGAGCTTCGTCTCGGCCTCGGTGAGGTTGCCCTGGTGGTGGAGGGTGATGCCCAGGGAGCACAGGGCGCGGGCCGCGCCCGCGTCGTGGTGTGCCTCGCGGTACAGGTCCACCACGGAGGACAGGGTGGTGCGGGCCTTGTCCAGCTCGCCCAGCTGGCGGGCCGCGATACCGGTGCGCCACTGCACCGAGCGGACCAGCAGACCCTGGTCGACGGCCTGTGCCAGCTCGCTGATCTCGCCCAGGCGGTAGAGGTCGCCGCGCAGCAGGCAGTAGTCGCACAGGGCGCCGAGGAGGCTGAGGACCGCCGCCTGGTTCACGCCCTCCGCGTGCCGCAGGGCCGAGGTGATGAAGCTCGACTCGTCGTCCAGCCAGCGCAGGGCCTCGTCCAGGGAGGTGAAGCCGTGCGGACTGAAGCGGTCCGACCGGGTCGACATGTTGCCGTCGACCAGGCGCAGCACCGAGTCCGCGAGATCGGCGTAGTTGACGATCAGGCGTTCCTGGGCCGCGGTGCGCTCGGTCGGTTCCTCCTCGTCGAGGAGACGGGCGTGGGCGAAGGCCCGCACCAGGTCGTGGAGGCGGTAGCGGTTGCCGCGGACGTGGTCGATCAGGCCCGCGCGGGACAGGGCGAGGAGATGGCGGGTGGCCTCGGTCTCGTCGGTCGCGAGGAGGGCCGCGGCGGCAGCGGCGCCCAGCGAGGCGCGGCCCGCCAGGGCGAGACGGCGCAGCAGACGGCGGGTCGTCTCGGACTGGTCGGTGTAGCGGAGCCACAGGGCCCGCTCGGTCGGCTCCACCGGGCCGTACGCGCCCAGGTCCGTGGCCAGCCGACGGGGTGAGCGGGGGCCGAGGGACGAGCCCGCGATGGTCAGGGCGAGGGGCAGGCCGCCGCACAACTCCCTGATCCGGTCCGCGGATTCGGCGTCGTACGGCCCCGAGTCGTCCTGGGCCGCCGCGCCCAGCAGCTCGTCGGCGCCCGCCGGGTCCAGGGGCTCCACCGGCAGCTCGTGGACCTGGGCGTGCAGGCCCGAGGGGAGCCGGAGGGGTTCGCGGGCCGTGACCAGGACCAGGCTGTCGGAGCGCTCGGGGACGAGGGTGCGGACCTGCTCGGGATCGGAGGCGTCGTCCAGCACGATCGTGACCGGGAGGCCGGCCAGATGCTGGTGGTACAGCTCGCTGAGGCGCTTGACCTGCTGGTCGGGGGAGGAACGCTCGCGGAACAGGAGCTGCTCGCGGGGTGCGCCGAGGCGGTTGAGGAGGTGGAGGAGCGCGTCCCGGGTGTTCAGGGGCGGCTCGTCCGTGCTGTTGCCGCGCAGGTCGACGACGCAGGCGCCGCGGAAGTAGTCCTTCAGGTCATGGGTGGCGCGGATGGCGAGAGTCGTACGGCCGCTGCCGGGCGCGCCGTGCAGGACGACGACCGTGGGACGGGTCTCCGTGCTCGCGCGGGACGCCTGGACCCACTGGCGGATACGGGCCAGCTCCTGGCGCCGGCCCGCGAACGGGCCGTCCGGCTCGGGGAGTTGACCGAAGGACTGCTGCAGCACGGTTCTCCCCCGGGCCGCCGCGCTCTTGTCCGCGCCCTTCAGCCGGGGGCCCGTCTGCTTGGGGCCGGTGGAGGCGGCCAGGACGCGCTGCTGGTCGAGGAAGGGGCGGATGCCGCGGACCTCCAGGGCGGTGAGCCACTGCAGGCGCAGTTGCTCGGCGCCGCCGGGCTGGCCCGCGGCGCCGGCACGATGGTGGGCCGCGGGGAGGTGCGAGCCGGCGACCTTGACGACGGTCGCCGCGGCGCCGACGACACCGACGGTGACGCCCACGCCCACCGCGGTGCCGGTGTCCGTGCCGAAGGCCAGGTCGGCCACGGCGGCGGCGATCGCCGCGACGGCCGCCACCAGCAGGGGAGTTCCGGCGCCTTCCCGCGCGTACCGCTGTCCGAAGCCGATCCGGCCCGTCTCGTCCGCGTCGAGTGCGCGTGTGTACGCCTCGTACTCCTCGGCGGCGGTCTCCGCCATCGCGTCCAGCGCGCCACGTGCCCGGGACAGCAGTACGGTCGCGTCGGTGCGCCCGCCGGAGCGCCGGACCTCCTCCCCGACGGCCCGGGCCAACAGCCGGTCGGCGTCGGCCCGATGACTGTCCCGCATGTCCCGTCCCCCTCCGGCGGCAACTCCTTTGCCTACGAGTGTCCTTCGGGCGGGGCGTGAGCGACAGAGGGCGCCGATCATCGACGGACGTCCCGGGCGCCGGGAGGCGGCGGAGCCGACTCGTGAGCGGTGCCCACCGCCAGCATCACGCACGCCACCGCCAGCCCCGCCTCCGCCACCGCACAGGCCAGGGCCTGGACGAGGGCCGCCCCCGAGGCCGAGGTCGTTATGTCGAACCAGGCGTCCAGCACCGCGACGGCCGCCGTCGCGGAGGCCGTGAGACGGACCGTGGGGTCGCCGCGCAGCCCCAGTAAGGCCGTGGCCGCGCAGCCCGCCGCCATCAGGACGTCCAGGCCGATCCAGGCGAGCGACCAGTTCCGCACCTCGGTACTGGCCGGAAGGGTCAGGCCCAGCACCACCATCCACGGCACCAGCAGCACGGCCGCCGCGCCCACCAGGAGCAGCGTCCACCGCTTGAGGGCGACGGCCACCGCGCCCACCGCCAGCCCCAGCAGGAGCAGCGTCCACCCCGTCAACTGCCGCACGTCCCGCTGCTTCTGCCGCTTGTTCAGGTTCTTCGTCGCCATGCCTCCACGCTAGACCGCAGAGATTTCTCTGCAAAGAAAACTCGGCAGAATTCAGGGTCGACTCAGGGTTCTCGGGGTTACGGTGTCGGCATGTCCGAGATGACCAGCGTCGAGCGCACCGCCCTGTACAAGTCCCTCGGCAACCCCGTGCGCCGCCGCATCCTCGACTACCTCGGCCGGCACGGCGAGGCGAACTCCACCGTGCTCGCGAAGGAACTCGGCGAGAGTTCCGGCACCACCAGCTACCACCTGCGCAAACTCGCCGAGCAGAAGCTGATCGAGGAGATCCCGGAGAAGTCCGGCGGCCGGGAGCGCTGGTGGCGGTCGCTGCCGTTCAGCCACACCACGCCCGACCCGGCCACGATGGAGCCGGCGGAGTACGCGGCGGCCGAGCAGCTCGCCCTGCTGAAGATCGAGCTGGACACCCGCCTGTTCCGCCGCGCCCACGCCGAGTACCGAGGCCCGGAGGGCTGGGCCCAGGTGCGGCGCACCGGCACCTGGATGACCAGGGAAGACCTGCACGCCTTCGTCCGCGCCTACGAGGAGCTCCTCGACCGCTACGGCCGCCCCGGAGACGACGCCCCCGAGGGGGCACGCCGGGTCAGTCTGCGCTTCTACGCCGCCCCCGACCCCGTGGGAGAGTGGGAGGGTGAACCGACTGGCCCATGAGACGTCCCCGTACCTCCTCCAGCACGCCGACAACCCCGTCGACTGGTGGCCCTGGTCGGCCGAGGCCTTCGACGAGGCCCGGAAGACGAACAAACCCGTACTGCTGAGCGTCGGCTACAGCAGCTGCCACTGGTGCCATGTCATGGCCCACGAGTCCTTCGAGGACCGGGCCACCGCCGACTACCTCAACGAACACTTCGTCAGCGTCAAGGTCGACCGCGAGGAGCGCCCCGACGTCGACGCGGTCTACATGGAGGCCGTGCAGGCCGCCACCGGCCAGGGCGGCTGGCCCATGACCGTCTTCCTCACCCCCGACGCCGAACCCTTCTACTTCGGCACCTACTTCCCGCCCGCCCCCCGCCACGGCATGCCCTCCTTCCGCCAGGTCCTGGAGGGTGTCCGCAGCGCCTGGACCGACCGGCGCGACGAGGTCGCCGAGGTCGCCGGCAAGATCGTGCGGGACCTCGCCGGACGGGAGATCTCCTACGGCGGCCCCGACGCCCCCGGCGAGGAGGAGCTCGCGCAGGCGCTGCTCGGGCTCACCCGCGAGTACGACGCGCAGCGCGGCGGATTCGGCGGGGCGCCCAAGTTCCCGCCGTCCATGGCCCTGGAGTTCCTGCTGCGCCACCATGCGCGGACCGGGTCCGAGGGCGCCCTGCAGATGGCCGCGGACACCTGCGAGCGCATGGCCCGCGGCGGTATCTACGACCAGCTCGGCGGCGGCTTCGCCCGCTACTCCGTCGACCGCGAATGGGTCGTGCCCCACTTCGAGAAGATGCTCTACGACAACGCCCTGCTCTGCCGCGTCTACGCGCACCTCTGGCGTACGACGGGCTCCGAGCTCGCGCGCCGTGTCGCGCTGGAGACCGCCGACTTCATGGTGCGTGAACTGCGCACGAACGAGGGCGGGTTCGCCTCCGCCCTCGACGCCGACAGCGACGACGGCAGCGGCAGGCACGTCGAGGGCGCCCACTACGTCTGGACGCCGGCGCAGCTCGTGGAGGTCCTCGGCGAGGAGGACGCCGGTGTCGCCGCCGAGCACTTCGGCGTCACCGAGGAGGGCACCTTCGAGCACGGCTCCTCGGTCCTCCAACTCCCGCAGCAGGACGGCCTGTTCGACGCGGAGAAGGTCGAGTCCGTCAAGCAGCGCCTGCTCGCCGCGCGCGCCGGGCGCCCCGCTCCCGGCCGTGACGACAAGGTCGTCGCCGCGTGGAACGGCCTCGCGATCGCCGCGCTCGCCGAGACGGGCGCGTACTTCGACCGTCCCGACCTGGTCGAGGCCGCGGTGTCGGCCGCCGATCTCCTCGTACGGCTACACCTCGACGAGCAGACCCGGCTGGCCCGTACCAGCAAGGACGGCCGAGTCGGCGCCAACGCGGGCGTGCTGGAGGACTACGCCGATGTCGCCGAGGGCTTCCTCGCGCTCGCCTCGGTCACCGGCGAGGGCGTCTGGCTGGAGTTCGCCGGATTCCTGCTCGACCATGTCATCGCCCGCTTCACCGACTCCGAGTCGGGCGGGCTCTACGACACCGCCGCCGACGCCGAGCGGTTGATCCGCCGGCCGCAGGACCCGACCGACAACGCGACGCCCTCCGGGTGGACGGCCGCCGCGGGCGCGCTGCTCGGCTACGCCGCCCACACCGGCTCCGAGCCCCATCGCACCGCCGCCGAGCGGGCGTTGGGGGTGGTGAAGGCGCTCGGGCCGCGGGTGCCCCGCTTCATCGGCTGGGGGCTCGCGGTCGCCGAGGCGCTGCTCGACGGGCCGCGGGAGGTCGCGATCGTCGGTCCCGCGCTCGACGAGGAGGACACAAGGGCCCTGCACCGCACGGCACTTCTGGGCACCGCCCCGGGGGCGGTGGTCGCCCTCGGGACGCCGGGGAGCGACGAGTTCCCGCTGCTCGCCGACCGCCCCCTCGTCGACGGCCGGGCCGCCGCCTACGTCTGTCGCAACTTCACCTGCGACGCCCCGACCACCGACCGCGACCGCCTGCGCGCCGCACTGGCCGGCTGACCCGTATCCCCCAAAGCCTGCAGCGGGCCCTAGCGGGCGAACTCCTCCAGGGCGCGTTCCACGATGGCGACCAGCTGTTCGTGGTGCGCGCCCTTCCAGTAGGCGCGTCCGCACTCCCGGCACTGCGCGAAGACGTCGTACGAGCGCCGGGTCCCGCCGTGCAGCTGGCCCGCCACCTCCTCCAGGGTGGCTTCCCTGAGGAGGCCGTTGCAGGCGGTGCAGCGGGTCCAGGGGCGCAGCTCGGGGCGGAACCGGTCCAGGATGTCGCGGAGTTGGTCCTCGGGGCGGGTGCTGTAGACGTAGGCGCCCGACCACAGTTCGCGGCGGCGCAGCAGGCCCCGGTCGCGGCTGAGCATGACCCGCTGTTCGGCGGCGGAGAGGGCGGCGAGGGCGGGGTCGCCGATGTCCGTGGACTCGTACGACGTGTCCACGCCGAGGAGACGGAGGCGGCGGGCGAGGGTGCCGAGGTGGACGTCGAGGAGGAAGCGGAGGGGAGCGCCGGGGACCCGCTGGGGTCGGGCGACGGACCGCACCTCCGCGCGGTCGCCGGCCGAGGGGACGTAGGAGAAGGGGACCTCGCGGCCGTCGACCCGGAGGGTCCCGACCTCGGTGAGCGGGACGCCCGCCGACTCGACGACATGGCCGAGGGTGGAGACGCCGTCGGTGACGAGCGTCCGGCTCAGCCCGCGCGGGACGAAGACGGCGAGGTCGGGGGCGAACTCGACGTGGATCTCGGGACCGTTCACCCGGTCAGGATGTCACGGCGGCGGGCGCGCGGCTCAGGGCTTTTGGCTGGGCAGGCCGTGTTCCATGACGTCGAGGGCCTGGAGCATGAGGTCCCTCAGGTCACCCTCGAAGTCGTTCTCCGCCCAGTACATGGAGACCTCCATGAGGCCCCCGATCAGGGACATCGCGTAGACCCGGACCCGGAGGTCGTCCGGCTGCAGGCCGGAGTGGTCGGCGATCGCCCCGCACAGCATGCGCCCGGTCTCCGACATGCTCTCGAACATCCGGGAGCGGACGGCGGGGACCTCGACCCCCAGACGCGCGCGCATCCTGAGCACCTCGGAGTCCTCCTCGGCGGTCGGTCCGATCGCCTCGCGCATGATGTGCCGCAGCGAGTCCATCCACGGCTCACCGGCCGGCCGTGCGCGCAGCTCCGCCAGCAGCAGCGGGTCGCGCTCGTCCGTGAGGACGATGTCCTCCTTGGCCGGGAAGTAGCGGAAGACGGTGGACGGGGAGACCTCCGCGCGATCGGCGATCTGCTCGATCGTCGTGGCGTCGTAGCCCTGCTCCCTGATCAGTTCGTAGGTCGCCGTGCGGATCGCCTCGCGGGTCTTGATCTTCTTGCGCTCGCGCAGGCCGAGCCCAGGGCGGTCGGCGGGGGAGAAACGGGATCGTGCGGCCGTCATGGCGGTCATTGTCGGGCATCCGCCGGCTCGGCGGCCATCTCCGGGCCGCCCGCGGCGAGGCGGGCGGGAGTTGCGCGGCGCCGCCTCGGGCGGACGTGCGAAAGGGCCACGGAAGCCGTGGCCCTTCAGAGGTCGGTGGTGCGTGTCGGGGCTGCTACCCGTGCTGGTAGGCGACCAGCGAGATCCCCACGTAGTGGACGACGAACGCGGCGAGGGTGAGCGAGTGGAACACCTCGTGGAAACCGAACCAGCGCGGTGACGGGTTCGGGCGCTTGATGCCGTAGATCACTCCGCCCGCGCTGTAGAGGAGGCCGCCGACGATCACCAGGACCAGTACGGCGATGCCGCCGGTGCGCATGAAGTCCGGCAGGAAGAAGACGGCCGCCCAGCCCATCGCGATGTAGCAGGGGGTGTAGAGCCAGCGCGGGGCGCCGACCCAGAAGACCCGGAAGACGATCCCGGCCGCGGCGGCCCCCCAGATGCCCCACAGCAGCCACTGCCCCTTGGCGCCGGGCAGCAGCAGCATCGTCAGCGGGGTGTAGGTGCCGGCGATGATCAGGAAGATGTTGGCGTGATCCAGTCTGCGCAGGATGCCGTCCATGCGCGGGCTCCAGTTGCCCCGGTGGTACAGCGCGCTCACGCCGAAGAGCAGGCAGGCCGTCAGGGCGAAGATCCCGCAGGCGATGCGGCCCCTGCTCGAGTCGGCGAGTGCGGTGAGGACCAGGCCGGAGACGAGAACGGCCGGAAACATGCCGAGATGCAGCCAGCCGCGGAGCTTCGGCTTGATCGGCTCGGCGAGCTGCTGGGCATGCTGCTTGATCTGGTGCGGGATCGAAGGCGCGCCGGAGCCGCCGCCGGCGGCCGGCGTGTTCGTGGGCGCGTCGGGGACGGGCGCAGTCATACCGCGAATCGTACCTACGGAACCGTAAGTCGCAGATGAGTGCGGACCGCGTAGCGACGAAGAGTGGCCATCGTCTCACGGCGCCCGATCGGACGGGGCGCCGCGCGCGACCCATCAGGATTGCCGCGCAAAGAAACGGTCACTTGAACTCTACGTGCACGCAAATAAACGCGTCGTACACGGAAAACACGTGACGATCCCCACTCCGCTCACCTGTGCGGCCCTCTGGACATATGGGCGGACGCGTCGGATGATCAAATGAGTGCGGTCGGCACCGGATGAGCGCTGAAGATCCAGCCACGAAGCATCCGGGTCGCAGCCCCCACGGGGCCTCCAAACAAAAAATCCCTCATCAAGGAGCAATCGTGGCGCGCGACATCGCGGCTCCCCCCGTCATCCCCACCCAGCACAAGGAACTGGTCTCGTGGGTGAACGAGATCGCTGAACTGACCGAGCCGGACAACGTGGTCTGGTGTGACGGATCCGAGGCCGAGTACGAGCGCCTGTGCGAGGAGCTCGTCGCGAAGGGCACCTTCAGGAAGCTCGACCCGATCAAGCGCCCCAACTCGTACTACGCCGCCTCCGACCCGACCGATGTCGCGCGGGTCGAGGACCGGACGTTCATCTGCTCCGAGAAGGAGGAGGACGCCGGACCCACCAACCACTGGAAGGCACCCGCCGAGATGCGGGCCATCTTTACCGGAGAAGGAAACAGCTTCGCGGGGGAGAAGGGCGTCTTCCGCGGCTCGATGCGCGGCCGGACGATGTACGTCGTCCCGTTCTGCATGGGCCCGCTGGGCTCGGACCTCTCCGCGATCGGCGTCGAGATCACCGACTCCGCCTATGTCGCGGTCTCCATGCGGACGATGACGCGGATGGGACAGCCGGTCCTGGACGAGCTCGGCTCCGACGGTTTCTTCGTGCGTGCCGTGCACACGCTCGGGGCGCCGCTGGCCGAGGGCGAGACGGACGTGCCGTGGCCGTGCAACTCCACCAAGTACATCTCGCACTTCCCCGAGTCGCGCGAGATCTGGTCCTACGGCTCCGGCTACGGTGGCAACGCGCTGCTCGGCAAGAAGTGCTACGCCCTGCGCATCGCGTCGGTCATGGCGCGGGACGAGGGCTGGCTGGCCGAGCACATGCTGATCCTCAAGCTCACCCCGCCGCAGGGCGAGTCCAAGTACGTGGCCGCCGCCTTCCCGAGCGCCTGCGGCAAGACGAACCTGGCCATGCTGGAGCCGACGGTCCGCGGCTGGACCGTCGAGACGATCGGCGACGACATCGCGTGGATGCGGTTCGGCGAGGACGGCCGGCTCTACGCGATCAACCCCGAGGCCGGCTTCTTCGGTGTCGCGCCCGGCACGGGTGAGCACACCAACGCCAACGCGATGAAGACGCTGTGGGGCAACTCGGTCTTCACCAACGTGGCGCTCACCGACGACAACGACATCTGGTGGGAGGGCATGACGGAGGAGACTCCGGCCCACCTCACGGACTGGAAGGGCAACGACTGGACGCCGGCGTCCGGGACGCCCGCCGCCCACCCCAACGCCCGCTTCACCACGCCCGCCGCGCAGTGCCCGATCATCGCGCCGGAGTGGGAGGACCCGAAGGGCGTGCCGATCTCGGCGATCCTCTTCGGCGGCCGCCGCGCCTCCGCGGTGCCGCTGGTGACGGAGTCCTTCGACTGGAACCACGGCGTCTTCCTCGGCGCCAACGTGGCCTCGGAGAAGACCGCCGCCGCCGAGGGCAAGGTCGGCGAGCTGCGCCGCGACCCCTTCGCCATGCTGCCGTTCTGCGGCTACAACATGGGCGACTACATGGGCCACTGGGTCGATGTCGCCAAGGGCAGGGACCAGTCGAAGCTCCCGAAGATCTACTACGTCAACTGGTTCCGCAAGAACGACGAGGGCAAGTTCGTCTGGCCCGGCTTCGGCGAGAACAGCCGGGTCCTGAAGTGGATCGTCGACCGCCTCGACGGCAGGGCGGAGGGCGTCGACACCCCGATCGGCATCCTGCCGACCAAGGAGGCCCTCGACACCGACGGCCTGGAACTCTCCGACTCCGACCTCGACTTCCTGCTCACGGTCGACAAGGAGGTCTGGCGCGAGGAGGCCTCGCTGGTCCCCGAGCACCTGGGCACCTTCGGCGACCACACGCCCAAGGAGCTGTGGGACGAGTACCGCGCCCTGGTGGAGCGCCTCGGCTGACGCCCACCACCCCATGACTCCGCGGCCGGCTGGGATGTGCCCTGACCCGTGATCGTCACGGCCGGCCGCGGTGACAGACGCGAGGTCCCGTACAACGGCGTGCGGGGCTCGGGGCCTGTCGTGGTCCTTCCGTCCGCCCCGACGGAAGGACCACGACAGGCCTTTCGCCTTTTCGGGCGGGTGTTCCAGACGCGGCTCGCGCAGCCGTAATCCCCTCTGTCATTTCCCGCATCACCTCTGCCCCGACCGGGATTTCGCGGGACACTCGGGACATCCTTGAACGAACCCCCGAAAGAGGTGAAGAGGGGTGCGCACACCGGTCAGTGACCCGCTGCGTGTGGGGCCGTACCAGATCGTGGGGCGGCTCGGCTCCGGCGGGATGGGGTGGGTGTATCTCGGCCGGTCGCCGGCCGGCCGCGAGGTGGCGGTGAAGGTCGTACGGCCGGAGCTGGCGGCGGAGCCCGAGTTCCGGGCCCGCTTCGCCCGCGAGGTCGCCGCGGCGCGGGTGGTCAGCGGCGCCTACACCGCGCCGGTCATCGACGCCGACACGGACGCCGAACTGCCCTGGCTGGCCACGCTCTACGTGCCGGCTCCCGCGCTGTCGGAGGCGGTGCGCGCCGACGGGCCGTTCGCCGAGGAGCAGGTGCGCAGCATGGGCGCCGGACTGGTCGAGGCCCTGCAGGCGATCCACGACGCCGGAGTGGTGCACCGGGATCTCAAGCCGGCCAACGTGCTCCTGGCCGCCGACGGCCCGCGCGTCATCGACTTCGGCATCTCCCGCGTCGACGGAGTGCCCGGTCTCACCCGCGCCGGGGTGGTCATGGGCACCCCCTCCTTCATGTCGCCGGAACAGATGACGGCGGCGCCCGTCGGACCGCCCAGCGATGTGTTCTCCCTCGGCGGGGTCCTGGTCTTCGCCCTGACCGGCCGGCCGCCCCACGGCACCGGACCGCAGGCCACGTACCGGATCGTGCACGGCACCCCCGACCTCGCCGGTGTCCCGCGCGGCCTGCTGCCGGTCGTCACGCCCTGTCTCGCCCGCCGCCCGCAGGACCGGCCGACCCCCGCCGAGCTGCTGCGGGCGCTGCTGGAGCGGACACCGTCGGCCGGGGTCTGGCCGCCGCCGAACGTGGCCCGCACCATCCGCAGCCGTACCCGCGATCTGGCCGACCGGCGCGACCGCCCGGCCGGCACCAGCCTGTCGATGCCGTCCTGTCTGAGACTGCACGCCCAGGCGCTGCTGGACGCGGGGCTGACGGACTCCATGGTCGCCGAGGCGGTGGCACGTGGCGATCGGTGATCCCTACGGCGGCCAGGAACTCGGCGCCCACTGGCGGCAGTTGGTGCGGAACTGGGGGGAGCGCGAGCACCATCCCACCGAGACCGACGCCACCACCGACTCCGTGTCCCTGCGTATCGACGTGCGGGAGACCGGGCGGCTGCTCACGGTGCGTTTCATGACGACGAAACGGCTTCTGGTCGCCTTTTTCACGGACGGCCGCTTTCTGCGCCAGGATCAACTCGCGATCGCCGCCGCCGCTTCGAACGCATGGAATACCGAACAATTGATTCCCATGCTGTCGGTGTGGGACGTCCGCAGTCCCCGGCCCTGTCTGGCGGGCGTCTGCGATCTGCCGCTGACCTGCCGTATCAGCCAGGCGGACTTCGATGAACTGGCCGGTGACTGGGTGGAACGGGCGCGACAGATGTTCACCCGTTGCCACCAGGTATTCGAGTTGTAGGATTTATTGGGGGTTCCTCGCAAAACCCTTACGGAAGCGCCGCGTTACCGCCACTATGGGCGGGTGCCATTCTGGCCACGGGGGGTTTCATGAAGGGCCGGACCTTTTTCGCTGCGCTGCTCGTTTTCCTGTCGTGGTGCGTTCCGGTGTCGGTCGCGTCGGCCGACGAGGGATGTCCGAGGGACTTCTCGGGGCTGTTGAACTGCTGGGCGGGGCGGTTCGGGCAGGGGCCCCTGACCTTCACGGTGGAGGGGGCGCTGCCCTACGAGGGCGGGCAGCGCCAGGACACCGTCAAGAAGGTGCAGATCCGCCACCAGGACCTGAGCGTCCAGGTGCCGTCCGGCCGGCACACCGGTGAGGGCGGGACCGTGCTCCTGGTGCTGGCCGACCACCGCTTCGTGGCCCCGGACGCCGAGGTCGACCTGCTCAGCCGCAAGACGGTCGACGAACTGAAGAACCTCCATGTCTGCGGGTTCGGCCCCAAGGGCGAGAACCTGTGCGACGCACTCGCCGTCGACCGCGAGAAACCCCCGAGCCCCCTCCTGACCGGGAAGCAGATGATCGACGCCGGTTACGCCGCCCCGCTCGGCGGCCACGCCTTCACCGTGGCGCCCAGTCCCACGCACACCACCGACGGGCCGAAGACCCCCAGCCCCACGGACACCACCAACGCGAGCGACGACTCAGGTCAGGGCGCGAGCGGCCCGCTCTGGGCGTCCGTCGGTGCCCTCGCCGCCTTCGTGGTCGCCGGTGCGCTCTACGCCGTCTACCGCACCCGTGGCGAAGGCCCGCACCCGCGCCACGCCCTCGCCGTCGCCGTCGCCGGCGGCCCCGGCACCACCCCGGCGCCCACGCCCGCGCCCGGCCCGGCTCCGCCCGCCCGCCCGCGCCCCGTGGAACCCCGGCGCGTCCACGGACGCTCCGTCGGTCCCCGTCGCAACCCCTCCGCCCGCGCCGTGGTCCGCACCGAGCTGCACCCCCAGGGCTATATCGAGATCGACGGCGTCCTGCACCGGGCCGTCTGGGCGGAACCGGACCGGCCGCCGCCCGCGCCCGGCGGGCAGGTCGACTTCACCCGGCCCCACGAGGCGGACTCCGACGTCCTCTACGCCTTCTCGTGCGAGGGAAGCCCGCACCCGCACCACTGAGCACCACCGGCCCACCAGGGGGAGAACACCATGTCCACCGAATACCCGCCCACGATGCCCGCGGAGTACGCCGACATCGAGTTCGAGAACAACGCCCAGCGGCTGCCGTTGGTGCTCTGTCTCGACACCTCCAGCTCCATGGCGGGCGCACCGATACAGACGCTCAACAACGCCCTCGTCGACTGGACCCGGGAGCTGCACGACGACGTCGCGCTCAGCTACAGCGTCGAGGTCGCGGTCGTCACCTTCGGCGGACGCGGGGGCGTCAGCTCCTGGCGCGGGCCCCAACTGCTGGACCAGCGTGCCGGGGTGAGCCCCTTCGTGCCCGCGCATCTCTTCCAGGCGCCCCAACTGACCGCGTCCGGGGTGACGTTGATGACCGAGGCGCTGGAGCTGGCGATGCGGATCGTCGCCGCACGCAAGACCGAGCTGCGCGCCACCGGACTGCAGTACTACCGGCCGCAGATCTGCCTGGTCACCGACGGAGTGCCCACCGACGCGACCGGCCACCTCACCGACTCCTGGCACCGTCTGGTCCCGGTGCTCGCCGAGGAGCAGGCCGCCCGCCGCTTCCGGCTGTACGCCATCGGCGTGGGCGGCATCAGCGACATGGGGGAGCGGGTCCTGGAGGCCCTGGCCCCCAAGTTCAACGCCCGTATCCACGGCTTCCCGTTCCGCGAGCTGCTGCAGATGATGTCGGCCAGCGCGGGCGCCGAGCAGAAGGGCGCAGGCGACGAGGTCTTCGAGAAGATCTTCAGCCAGTTCAAGACCCAGCGCCGGGCCTGGGAGAGCTGACATGCCGGAGGGGGACCGGTGAACGCGACGGACTGGCAGGTCCACGGGATGAGTGTCGAGGGCTATCGGCACCGCCGGGCCGACATGCCCTGTCAGGACTGGTGCGGACACCGCAGGGTGGGGCCGGTGACCGTGCTCGCGGTCGCCGACGGCGCGGGCAGCAGGCCACGCTCCGACGACGGCTCGCGGCTCGCGGTCCAGCTGGCCGTGGACCACTTCGGCCACCGGGCCGCCGCCCTCGCCGACCGGGACGCCACCGAGGCCCACGACCCGCTGCGGGACACCTTCCTGAAGGTCCGTGAGGAGTTCAAGGCGGAGACGGGGCCGGACTGCGGGGACTTCGCGACGACCCTGACCGTCGTCGTCCTCGCTCCCGGCTGGCTCATGTACCTGACGGTCGGTGACGGCTTCGTCGTCCTGCGGTCCGGAACCGAGGACGGCGTACGGCAGTACCACCTGCTGCCGCAGCCCGACGCCGTCAGCGAGTACAGCAACGAGACCGTCTTCCTCACCTCGGACGAGGCACCCGCGCGGATGATCGCCCTGCCCGTGTACGACCCCTGGGTCGACGGTGTGCTGCTGTCCACCGACGGGCTGGCCCAGGCCGCGCTCGGCCGCTCCGGCGGCGAGGGACCGGTCAACGTCTCCTTCGCCGACGCCGTCCTGCGCTCCCTCGACACCCCGGGCCCGGTCTCCGAGAGCGCGCACGAAGGGCTCGCGACACTGCTGCGCTCGGACCGGCTGACCGCGCTGAACGCCGACGACAAGACACTGCTGCGGGCCGTGCGCAGGAGGCGCTCATGACCGACCGCACCGTCTTCCTCGACGGCCGGCCCGTGGTCCTCGTCGAACCGCCCCTCAAGGCCGGCGGACAGGCGGCCGTCTTCGCGGTGCGGGGCGAGGACGATGTCGTGGTGAAGCTGTACCACGAGCTGCCGGGCCCGGAGCAGGAACGCCGGCTCACCCGGATGCGCACCATGTCCCCGCTCGGCGGCCGCCCGCTGAACAGCGCCCAGCCCTCCGAGCTGGCCTGGCCCACCGCGCTCGCCCGCACCGCGCAGGGCAGGTTCATCGGCTACGCGATGCGCCGCTTCGGCGAGCCCCGCCATGTCCAGCTGCTGGGTCTGTTCACCCGCGCCCAGCGGCTCAAGCGGTTCCCCGAGCGGGCCGACTGGCGGTTTCTGCTCGGGGTGGGCTGGAACCTGGCGTTCATGACCGCGCGACTGCACCACGAGGGCCTCGTCATCGGCGACTTCTCCAGCAACAACGTGGTCGTCGACGCCGACGGCTTCGTCACCTTCCTCGACTGCGACTCCATCGCCTTCACCGACAAGGGCACCGGCGAGGTCTTCCCGTGCCTGATGCACACCACCGACTACTCCGCCCCCGAACGGCAGTCCGGCAGCCCCGCGACCGCGGCCAGCGACGACTTCGCGCTCGCGGTCCTCGTCTACCAGCTGCTCACCGCCGGCAACCATCCCTTCGGCGGCGTCCCGCACGACAGCGTGTCCCAGTCGACCGTGGAGGACAACATCGCCGCGAGCGTCTCCTATGTGGTCCGGCCCGAGAGCGTCACCATCCCGCCCAGCACCCTTGACCCGACCGTCCTGCCGCCCGAACTGCTCAACCTGGCCCGTTCCGCCTTCGGTCCGGGCGTCCACACCCCGGCGGCCCGCCCCACGGCCGAGGCCTGGCTGCGCGCCCTGGACAACGAACGCACCCGCGTCCAGCAGTGCCCCGACCGACCGCTGCACGTCTACGGCTCCCACCTCAAGGCCTGCCCCTGGTGCGCCCGCGCGGCCACCACCGGCCACGACGTCTTCAACGCCCCGGGCCCGCGCCCGGCACCGACCCCGGCGGCCACGGTCCCGGCCCCCGCCGCCCCGGGCACCCCGGACACCCAGGGCACCAGCCCGGTGCAGATCGTCATGGCCGTGCTGGCCGCCGTGCTGGTGCTGATCATCGTCGTGGCGGTGTTCGGGTAGGAGCGGACCGCGGACCTAACGATCCCGCCCCCGGTCCTCCAGATACCGGGTGTGCGACTCCTGCCGCCGTGCCTCCGTCTCCCGCAGGGCCGTCGCCAGCAGCTTCAACTCATCCTGTACAAGGGTGAGTTGCCGCTCCAGATGGAGTTCCGGCGGTTCCTGTCCAGGCGTCAGCCGGGTCCACCAGCGGGTCCGTACGAAGGTGTCGACGGCCTCGGGGACGTCCTGGCGCACCGCACGCGCGAGCACATGCAGCCCCTCCGGGTCCTGGGCCAGCAGCTCGGCCGCCCAGCCCGGGTCGAGCAGCGCCGACAGCAGTTCGTCGAGCCGTGCGAGAAGGTCCCGCGCCTCGGGCGGCAGATCGGCATCCGCCAGATAGCCGCTCAGCTTCTCGAAGTCGCCCCGCAGTTCCCCCAGTTGGGCCGACGGGTCCGGGAACTCGGGCAGGGGCGGCCGCTCCGGCGGGGCGATCAGCGCGCCCGCGCCGTACAGACCGGCCACGACCACCGGCCAGTACGGTCCCGCCACCCCCGTGAAGGTCAGCACCAGCCCGACCAGCCCGCAGGCGCTGCCCGCGATGTTCTTGCGCGACTCCAGATATCTACTGATACCCACGGATCTCCTCGAAGGCGCCGTCCAGTGAACCCTTCCGGGCGTCGAAGAGACGGCCGCCGGTCAGTTCGGCGATGTGCGACAGCTCCTTGTGGTCGGAGTCGCCGAACAGGATCGGGAAGACGGGGATGTTCCGCGGTCCGGCGCCGAGCCCCCGGTAGAAGGCGTCGAAGTCCCCTGCCCCGGCACCGGCCGTGTTCTCGCCGTCCGTCATCAGCACAATCGACGTGAACGTGTCGCGGTCGGCGCCAAGATGCCCGTACGCCTTCTCCAGCGAGGTGTAGATCGCGGTGCCGCCGTCGGCGGAGAGGTCCCGGGTGTCGGCGCGGATCGCGTCCAGGCCGGCCTTCGGGTCGGCCGGGTCCACCACATGCGTCCGTACGTCCTTCACCCGCGACCCGAACGGCATCAGCGTCACCTCCTCGCGGTCCCGGAAGTCACCGGTCAGCTCGCCGAGGGCCTTCTTCAGCCGGGACAGCCGGTCGCCCTCCATGGAGCCCGAGGTGTCCAGGACGTAGACCGTGCGGGAGGGGCGGCGCAGCTCGTTCTCGTACGAGTGGAGCAGGCCGTCGGCGACCGAACGGCTGCCGGGGAACGGGAGTTCGCGGCGCCGGGTGGTGTCCAGACCCGGCCAGGGGGACACCGACGGGACGACCGGACGGCGGTGTGTGGTCGTGGTGATCTCCCGCTGGACCCCGGCCGTGCGCAGGGCCTCGGTGAGCCGGCGCACGTCCTGACGGGTCGCGGTGTCCGTGGACGCGAGGGAGGAGAGCGGGTAGTCGGCCGTCACCACGCCGTCCCTGGGGCGGATCACGGTCAGGCCCGGGATGCTCATGAGGACGGACTCGTAGTTGAGGAGCGCGTCGACATTGCCGCGCCGCTGGTAGGCCGTTGCCAGCCAGCCCGACGAACCCGACGTCAGCTTCTGCCCCTTGAAGAACTCCTTCAGCCGGGGAGTCGCCTTGGTGACGTCCGCGTCCGTGAGGGCCGACTGGGCGCCGGAGAGGGCGGAGGCGACCGACACCAGCGTGGAGAAGCCCGAGTTGGAGCGGGCCGGGTCGGTCATGCCGTATGTCAGCCCGCCGTCCTGGACGGCCTGTTCGACCTGGGACCAGGTGACGTCGTCGGCCTTCCAGCCGAGCGCGCGCACCGTGCTCGTCCTGACCCCGATCGCGACCGGGCTCGACATGATCGGCGTCTCCGAGACGACCTTCCTCGCTGCCTCGGGGCGCAGCCGCAGATAGTCGTCGGAGGAGAGCCACAGGGCGTCGTAGCGGCCGTCCGCCTTGCCGGAGGCGAGCAGGTTCACCGCGTCGAGGGTGCCCATGTAGGTGGGGCGGACCCTGATGCCGGTGGACTTCCGCAGCCGGTCCAGCACCGGTGCCATGTCGGCGAGTTCGCTGGAGGCGAGGACACGGAGGGTGCCGGGCTCGGGGGCGGCGGGATCGTCCGCCTTCTTCCCGGCCGAGCACGCGGTCAGCAGGACCGCCGTGGAGACGGCGACCGCCGCGAGGACACGTCTCACGCGAGACCCCCCTCCAGCGCGCCGCGCGAGCGGCTGCGGTCCAGGTACGCGCCGGCCTGCTGGAGTTCGGCCGTCAGGTTTTCCACGGTCGTCGCCATCGCCTCGGTCGCCTGGACCTTGTAGGTGTCGATCGCGTCGAGGGTGCGGTAGATCTGCTGGAACGCGGAGCGCAGGGTCTCCGCCCCCACGGCCGGGTCCGCGGCGATCCGCTGGATCTCCCCGCTCTGCGTCGCGAGCATCTCGGCGTTGCCCCGGATCAGCTCCTCGGTCGTGCCGCGCAAGGCGTTGACCTGGTCGACGACCTTCTTCTGGTTGTCGAGCGCGGAGGCCAGCATCACCGAGATCCGCAGAGCGGACACGGTGGTCGTGGCGGCCCGGTCGACCCCCTTGATCAGCTCGTCGTTGTTGCGTCGTACGACGTCCATCGCCAGGTAGCCCTGTGCGCACACCGCGAGCTGGGTGAGCAGGTCCTGCTGCTTCTGCCGGACCGGGAAGAGCACGTCGGCACGGAGCGAGTCGGCGGCCTGGAGGTCCGGGACCCCGGCGATGTGCTGCTCGACGGCCGCGTCGAGGGCCTCGGTGAGGACGACGTACTCCTGGAGCTTGCCCATGGTCTCCCACAGCCGCACCCGCTCGGTCTGCAACGCGGCGTTGTCGCGCCGCAGTTCGTCCTGCCCGCCGCGCAGCGACCCCACGATCCTGTTCAGAGTGCCCTGCGCCGAGGCGTACTTGGCGACATGGTCACGCAGCTTGTTGCCGCCGGGCAGCCGGGAGAGGAACTTCCGCCCCTTGTTCGCGGGCAGGTCGCGCGGATCCAGGTCCTCGACCACGCGCCGGAGTTCGACGAGCGAGCCGGCGACCTGCGACTGGGCGTCCCCGCCCTTGCCCGGCAGGCTCCTGACCGTACGCTCCAGCATCCGGTTGGACTGTGCGGCGGCGGAGCGCATGTCACCGGCGCCGAGCGCGGTGATCTCCCCGACCTTCCCCGCGAACTCGGGCGACCGGGCGTCGAGCGCGGCGAGCCCCTCGACGTAGGAGGCGGCCTTCGAGGCCATCTCGCTCCGCACGCCGTCATCGACGGGCACCAGCCCGCCCGCCTTCTCCCTCGGCACCGGCGCGACGGCCTCGGGCGGGGTCAGGGTGAAAGTCTCTTCGGTCATCGGTGGTTCCCCCGTTCATCCGCGCGCCCGGCGCGCCATCTCGTGCAGCACCGCGGAGGTGGGCACGGGCGCCTGCCGGACACCGGTCAGTTGCGGTTCGAGATAGGTGGTGTCCGAGGTGAACTCGGACGCTTCGCCCTGCGGCCGGAATCCGTGCCGCACGGCGAGCCTGCGCAGCTCCGGATCGGTGGACAGGAGCTGGGCGAGCGCCCTGCCGTCCTCGGTCAGCGGTACGACGGTGTGGTCGCTGTTGACCGTGGTGTCCGGGTAGAGCACCACCAGGTCGCCGGGCTTCTGCCCGTCCGCGAGCAGCGAGGCGACCTGTGACTCGTACACCAGCACCAGCGGATTGCCGGCCCCGCTCACGAAGTCCCGGAACACCGCGTCCGAACTGGACTGCTGGGCACCCTGCACACTGACGAGCTTCTTCAGCAACGGCTCGGTCCGGTCCAGATCCGCCCTGCTCGCGACCACCCGTCCGCCGTCCGCCACGTAGGAGGCGGCGGCGAGGTACAGCGCCCCCGAGTTGGAGGACTCCGGGTCGGTACTGGAGATGAAGACGGTCCCGCTCAGCTCGCCGTACTTGCCGGCCCCCTTGAGCTGCTGCCACGTCCGGTCGTGCCGGGCGGCGTCGAGATACGCGGCCATCTTGAGGGTGCCGCGGTGCTCGGTGGCGAGGCTCGCCAGGCCGTTCGCCGCGAGCACCTGGGCGGCGTCGCGGTGGGCCACGACGACGAGCGGCGAGTAGAAGGGGCGCGGGAGGGTCCCGTGCACCTTGTACCGTTCGGCCAGTTCGACGGCGGGCGCCTGGCTGGAGGGGAACGCGAGGTCGTACCCCTTGAGGTCGAGACCCTCCATGGCCCAGGACCCGGAGGTCTCGGCCTTCACGGTGAAGCCCTTGGCGGCCAGGGCCTTCACCACCTCGGGATCGGAGAAGTACTCGGCCTTCTCCGACCCGATCACCATCCGCACGGTCTTCGTTGCCGTGCCCTCGTCCCCTTGGCGCCCCGCGAGGACGGCTGCCACCACGCCGCCCACCAACAGAACCGCCAGGACGATCCCTGCGATACGTCTCACGCGCTGGAGAGTGCTCGCGGAACCCAACATTCCCCGGCGAAACGGATGAACGGACGGTGACAGACCAGCCCCGGCCCTGCAACGCCCCCAAAGGGGCGCGGGGCTGTATCGATGTGCGGCTCCGCCGCGTGGGCGCGACAAGCCCCAACGAACCCGCAGCCGCCGTCGCACAGGAGCCCTACGGCGAATAGGCGCCGCCGCTCAAGCCGGCGCGGTGCGTGGCGCCCGGTCCGCGCGTCGCTGCGGGTGCACGCGGACCGGGGCCGTCAGGGGGAGCCCTCAGGCTCAGGTGGACGCGAGCTCGCGGGGCTCCAGGGCCTGCCTGTGCGCGTCCATGCGTTCCGCGGCGAGGATCGCCACCGCGGTGTCGGCGCGGGACGCGGCCACGACCAGGGCGCGTCCGGCGAGGGCGTGCGCCCGCTCATGCAGGGCGGCGGGACCGGCTTCGGCCGCCGCCCCCTGCATACGGACCGGCGTCACCCCGCCGCGCAGCCGGGCCACCTGCTCGGCGAGGCGTCCGGCGGCGGTGTCCAGGTCCTCGGCGGGCTCCAGCGCCCGCAGCTCGTCCGTCACCGCGAGGAGCGCCGCGAGATGGCCCGCGAGCTGGATGTCCAGCTCCTCCTCGCGCGAGCGGTGGGGGAAGTCGGAGGTCGTGCCGGCCATCGTGCTGTGGACCGACTTGGTGCGGATCGGTTCGTACATGGCTGGCCTCCCGTGCTGTCAGGAAACCATCCTAGCTTAGATTCCGTCTAAAGTTGAGTGAACCAAAAAGATCGGCTCTACGGCTGGCTGTAGCCGTCCAGGAAGTTCCCGATACGGGTGATCGCGTCCCGCAGATCCCCGACCGTCGGCAGGGTCACGACCCGGAAGTGGTCGGGCTCGGTCCAGTTGAACCCGGTGCCCTGCACCACCATGATCTTCTCGCTGCGCAGCAGGTCGAGGACCATCCGCCGATCGTCCTTGATCTTGAACGCCTTGGGGTCGAGACGCGGGAAGAGATACAGCGCGCCCTTGGGCTTCACACAGGTCACACCGGGGATCTGGGTGAGCAGCTCGTGCGCGACGTCCCGCTGCTCCTTCAGTCGCCCGCCCGGCAGCACCAGGTCGTTGATGGTCTGCCGGCCGCTCAGCGCGGCCACCACGCCGTGCTGTCCGGGCATGTTCGCGCACAGCCGCATGTTGGCGAGGATCGTCAGACCCTCGATGTAGGAGTCGGCGTGCGCGCGCGGGCCCGAGATCGACATCCAGCCGACGCGGTAGCCGGCCACCCGGTACGCCTTGGACATGCCGTTGAAGGTGAGGGTGAGCAGATCCGGGGCGACCGCGGCGGTGGGCGTGTGGGTGGCACCGTCGTAGAGGATCTTGTCGTAGATCTCGTCGGAGCAGACGAGCAGGTTGTGGCGGCGGGCGATGTCGGTGAGTCCCTTGATCATCGCCTCGTCGTAGACGGCCCCGGTCGGGTTGTTGGGGTTGATGATGACGAGGGCCTTGGTGCGGTCGGTGACCTTCCGCTCCACGTCCGCCAGGTCCGGCATCCAGTCGGACTGCTCGTCGCAGCGGTAGTGCACGGCGGTGCCGCCGGACAGGGAGACCGCGGCGGTCCACAGCGGATAGTCGGGGGCCGGTACGAGGACCTCGTCCCCGTCGTCCAGCAGCCCCTGCATCGCCATCACGATCAGCTCGGAGACGCCGTTGCCGATGAAGACGTGCTCGACGTCCGTCTCGATGCCGAGGGTCTGGTTGTGCATGACGACCGCGCGCCGGGCGGCCAGCAGGCCCTTGGCGTCGCCGTAGCCGTGCGCCGACGAGACGTTGCGGAGGATGTCCTCCAGGATCTCGGGCGGGCACTCGAAGCCGAACGCCGCCGGGTTTCCGGTGTTCAGCTTGAGGATCCGATGCCCGGCCGCCTCCAGCCGCATCGCCTCCTCGAGCACCGGGCCCCGGATCTCGTAACAGACGTTGGCGAGCTTGGTCGACTGGATCACCTGCATGTCAGGGAGCTTACGGCCCGGTAACGCCGTGTGGGCCGTGTTTTCCACCACGTGGGGCGCTCGGGTTTGGGCTGTTATCGCCGGTAACTGTCCCAGGGGTCCCACCCGTCCCTAGAATGCGCGCCCATGTCCAGTCCGGCCGACCATGCGCACGGCAGCCCGCAGGAGCCGCCGAACGTGTACCTCCCGCACCCGCAGTCCACTCCCGAGTACGGGCAGTACGCCGACCCGGCGACCGCGCACGGCTGGCAGAACGCATACGACGAGACGACGAAGCTGCCGGTGGTCGCGGACGGTGGCCCCGCTGTGGAAGGCCGCGCTGTCGAGGGCCCTGCTGTCGAAGGCCGGCGTTCGCGGCGGAAGGCGAACCGCAGGCGTTCACGGCGGGGTCTGGTGGCCGGCGGGGCCGTGGTGACGGTGTCGGTGGCGGCCGCGGTCGTCGGCCTGCTGTACTCCGGCGGCTCCTCGGGGCCGTCGGGCGGCGCGGGGGACAAGGACGGGCGTACGGGGACGACGGCCGGGAAGTCCGCGGAGCCGACGGACACCGCGTCGCCCGGCGAGACGGCCGGCGGTGCCGGGACCTCCTCGGGCGACGCGGTGTCGCCCGAGGCGTCGTCGGCCACGACGGCCACCGGTCCGGCGTCCGCGGCGGCGACCCGGCGACCCTCGGCCGGCTCCTCGGCCTCCGCCACCAGCCCCTCTCCGGCCGTTTCCCCCACCACCTCGGCCCCCGGCAACTCGGGCAACAACCCGGGTCACGGAAAGGGCGGCACCAAGCGGCCCGGCTGAGCGCCGACCGCCCGGAAACCTCCTCGCCCCCCAACTCGTCCTCCCCATGGGTAGGTTGATGCTGCCGAAGGGGGAGTGCGTGGAGTTCTCGTTGCTCAACGACGAGCCCGTGACCGGGCCGGACGCCGATCTGCTCGGCACCGGGCGGGCCGCGCGCGAACTGGCCAAGCTGGTGCACGACTCCCGTACGGCGACCCCCTTCACGCTCGCCGTCGACGCCGGGTGGGGCATGGGCAAGAGCAGCCTGATGCGGCTGGTCGAGGCGGAGCTCAATGGGCGCTACGACGAGGTGGAGACCGTCTGGTACAACGCCTGGACGTCTACCGGCGCGGACGCGCTGGAGGGGCTGATCAAGTCGGTCCTGATGCGGTTCGACCGAAGGGTGCTGCGGCGGGCGCTGCGACGGCTGTCCACACAGCAGACCCTGCTCACGGCGTTGCGCGCGACGCTGACCGTGGTCGCCGCGCCCTTCGGGGTGGCGGCCCTGGTGGACCGTTTCTGGCGGGACCTGTCGGTCGACGCCAAGGCCCGCAACGCGATGCGGGACGCGCTGCTGAAGCTGGCCACCGAGTGGGCGGAGTCCGCGACGCACGAGCCGCGCCGGCTGCTGGTGGTCTTCGTCGACGATCTCGACCGCTGCGCGGAGGAGACGGTGCTGGCGGTGTGCGAGGCGGTGAAGGTGTACCTCGACGTGCCGGGGCTGGCCTTCGTCATCGGCTGCGACCGCTCGGCGCTCGGTCCCTCCGGTCTGCTGAGGGATCTGGGGCCGGCCGGATCGGCGTTCATGGAGAAGGTCTTCCAGACGAGTTATCGGCTGCCGGTCGCGGGCGATCACGATCTCGGGGGCTATGTACGGCACTGTGCGCAGCGGTCCGGGTTGAACGAGCTGCTGGACGACGACCTGGTGAAGCTGATCGCCGACCGCTGCTCCCGGAACCCGCGCCGGATCAAGCGGCTGATCAACGGGTTCGGGCTGGAGCGCGCGCTGAACCCGGTGTGGGCGGGCTTCACGCCGGAGGCGGTGGTCAGGACGCTTCTGCTGCAGCACCTCTATGCCGACTTCTACCGGCTCCTGGTCTCCGGCGACCCCGCTCACGCCCACGCGGCCCGGGAGTTCCTGGACTACCGGACCGTGCGGCGGGCGATCAGCCATCGCGTCCCGGGGGAGGACGAGGCGTGGGGGACGGCGGGGGAGATCCTGATCGCCCGGGGGCTGGCGGTGCCGGCCGTCCGGGACGAGGAGAGCCGGGCGGCGGCGCTGGTCCGGGTCGAGGAGGACATGCCCACCTCGTTCCCGGAGCTGGCGCGCGACCAGAACTTCGTCCACCTGGTCGAGGAGTGGATGCGGCTGCCGCGGGTCGACGAGCTGGTGCGGCGGCTGCAGCAGGGCGGGTGGGCGCCGGTCTTCTTCCGGACCGAGGAGCCGCTGCCGCCGGGCCTGGACGGCGAGGAGGACGAGCGCTACCGGGGCCTCACCGTCCTGTGGGTCGACGACTATCCGGAGCAGAACGTGGACTACGTCCGCTTTCTGCGCGCGCGTGGTGCCGAGGTGCTGACGGCCGAGACGGGCCGGGCCGCGGAGCGCATCCTCGTGACCCAGGGCATCGATCTGCTGATCTCCGACGCCTCGCGCACCACGGGCCAGGACGCCGGTCTCCGAGATGTCGCGGCCTGGCGGGAGAAGGGCATCCACGCCGGGCCGGTCGTGTTCTTCGTCGGTCGGCTCACCCCCGCCCGTGAACAGCGCTGCCGTGAACTCGGGGCCTGGATCACGGACGACGGCACGGCCCTGGTCCGCTACATCGACGCCGCCTGTGCGCAAATCCGCCAACCCCGGTCCTGAAACCACTCCTTGCTCAGACACCCCCCTCCCCTCACAATGCACATGACAAAATCGACCAAGAGGGGACCCCCACATGAAGAAGCCTCTCGGTGCCGTGCTCACCGCCCTGGTACTCGCCGGGGCCGGTGCGGCACCCGCCGTCGCGGCGCCCGCCGCGCCGGCCCTCCAGGCGGTCAACTTCGCCGGCACCGTCTCGCTCAGCAACTGTTCCGGCTCCGTCATCCGCTTCCCGAACTCCGCCGACAGCGACCCGGCCCTGGTCATGACCAACGGCCACTGCCTGGAGACCGGTTTCCCGGAGCCCGGCGAGGTCATCACCAACCAGTCGTCCAGTCGCACCTTCGGCCTGCTCAACTCCTCGGCCACCAAGGTCGGCACGCTGCGCGCCAGCAAGGTCGTCTACTCGACGATGACCGACACGGACGTGACGATCTACCAGCTCACCACCACATACGCCTCGATCAAGAGCACGTACAACATCAGCCCGCTCACCGTCCAGGACACCCACCCGACCGCCGGCACCGCCATCACGGTCGTCTCCGGCTACTGGAAGAGGACGTACGCCTGCAACATCGACGGCTTCGTCTACCGGCTCAAGGAGGGCGACTGGACCTGGAAGGACTCGGTCCGTTACACCTCCGCCTGCCAGACCATCGGCGGCACCTCGGGCTCGCCCGTGGTCGACAACGCCACCGGCAAGGTCGTCGCCGTCAACAACACCGGCAACGAGGACGGCGAGCGCTGCACCGAGAACAACCCCTGCGAGGTCGACGCCAACGGCAACGTGACCGTCCGTCAGGGCATCAACTACGCCGAGGAGACGTACCAGATCCCGGCCTGCTTCACCACCGGCAACCAGCTGAACCTCAACGCCAGCGGCTGCGTCCTGCCCAAGCCGTGACGCCGTAGCTCACGGCCGGGCCCCGTTCCGTCGCACGGGACTGCGACGGACCGCCCGCCCCGCCAGTACGTCCGTCCGCCGGCCGTCCTCGATGACGAACCGCCCGTCGACGAAGACGTACGGAATGCCCGTGGGCAGGGTGCGCGGGCTCTCGTACGTCGCTCCCGGGGCCACCGTCTGCGGATCGAAGAGGACCAGGTCGGCCCGGTACCCCTCCTTCACCAGGCCCCGGTCCGCGAGGCGCAGCCGGGCAGCGGGGCGCGAGGTCAGATGTGCCACGCACTCCTCCAGCGACAGCACCCCCAACTCCCTCACGTACCGCCCGAGATACCGCGGGAAGGTGCCGTACGCGCGCGGGTGGGGCTTCGTGCCCTGGAGGATGCCGTCCGAGCCACCGGTGTGCACGGGATGGCGCATGATCGTCCGCACGTTCTCCTCGTGGCCGACGTGCTGCAGGATCGTCGAGCCCAGCCGGTCCGCCAGCATCAGCCGGCGCGCGGTGGTCCACGGGGTCTCGCCGCGCGCGTCCGCCGACTCCGCGACCGTACGGCCCACGAAGTCCGCGAGGCCCGGCTCCGCCACCCCCGAGATCTCGACGGTGTCCCAGTCGACCGGCACCCCGTGGCAGCCGTCCGCGCCGATGACCTCCAGGTGGTGGCGGACGCGTTCGGCGGTGGCGTCGTCCGCGAGCCGCTCCAGGATCGCCTCCGGGCCGCCCTCGCTCGCCCAACTGGGCAGCAGCGCCACGAGAGTCGTACAGCCGGGGGTGTAGGGGTAGGTGTCCAGGCTGATGTCCGCCCCGGCGGCCAGCGCCTCGTCGAGCAGGGTCAGCAGCTCGGGGGCGCGGCCCCTGTTCACGCCGAAGTTCATGGTGGCGTGGGCCAGATGGAGCGAGCAGCCGGCCTCCCGGGCGAGGGCGACCATCTCCTCGTACGCCTCCAACGCCCCCGCCCCGTAGGAGCGGTGATGCGGGCAGTAGTAGCCGCCGTACTCCGCCACCACCCGGCACAGCTCGGTCAGCTCGGCGTCCTTCGCGTACATGCCCGGCGTGTACGTCAGCCCGGACGACATGCCGACCGCGCCCTGCTCCATGCCCTCCGCGACCAACCGCCGCATCCGGTCCAGCTCCCGGGGAGTCGCCTCGCGGTCCTCCCAGCCGACGGCGAGCGCACGGACCGTTCCCTGGGGGATGAGATAGGCGGCGTTGACGGCGATCCCCCGGTCGAGGCGGTCCAGGTACTCGCCCACGGAGCGCCAGTCGAAGTCGATGTCGTCGCCGTGGCCGTTCCAGCCGGTGATCGCGCGGCGGACCTCGGCGAGGGTCCGGTCGTCGACGGGCGCGTACGACAGCCCGTCCTGGCCCAGGACTTCGAGGGTGACCCCCTGCGCGGCCTTCGCGCTGTGGTCGGGGTCGCGCAGCACCGCCAGATCGCTGTGCGCGTGCATGTCGATGAAGCCGGGGGAGAGGACGAGCCCCTCGGCGTCCAGCTCCCGCCGGGCCTTGGGCCGTTGGCACCCGGCGTCGGCCGCCTCCTTGACGATCGAGACGATCCGGCCGCCGTCGACGACGACATCCGCGCGATACGACGGCTCACCGCTGCCGTCGACGACGTCCGCGTCCCGGATGACCAGCTCCTCCACGGCCGTACCTCCTAGAAGAACGTGCGGATGTAGTCGACGACCGTGCCGTCCGCCTCCGCCAGCGGGATCAGCTGCCACTTGTCGAAGGACGTGCACGGATGGGAGAGACCCAGGCCCACCCAGTCCCCGACCTCCAGGTCCGCCCCGGGACCCGTGCTCAGCCACGCGTGCTGGTCGGAGAGGGAGGTGACCGAGACGCCGGTCGCCGGGCGCTCGGTGCCGTCCCGCCGCACCACCTGGGCGAACGGCAGGTCGAGGTCGTAGGCGGCGTCCCGCTTGCCGGCGTTGGCGAAGGCCTGGTCGGGGGCGGGGCGGGAGACGACCTGGGCCCACAGCCGGAACGCCGGCTCCAGCGCCCCCTCCTCCGGGACCCGGTTGAAGGGGGTCACCTTCCGGTAGTGGCCGTCGTCGTGCGAGACATAGGCGCCGGAGCGCAGCAACTTCAGGACGGGCGCGGACAGTTCGGGGATCTCGGCGAACACGTCGGCCACCGCGTCGAACCAGGCGCTGCCGCCCGCGCTGACGACGATCTCGTCCAGCCCCGCGAACCGGCTCGCCTTGTCGAAGTCGACGGCGAGCGCGACCAGCCGCCGCAGCCACGCCCGCACCCGCTCCGGCTCGGCGTCCGGCACCTCACCCTCGTACCCGGCGACCCCGACCAGCCGCAGCGTCCCCGCGGCGGCCACCGCGTCGGCGACCGCCGCGCACTCGTCCTCCGTACGGACCCCGGTGCGGGCGCCTTGACCGGCGGCGAGTTCCACGACGACGTCCAGCGGCCGGGCGGCGCCCCGCAGAGCCGCGTCCATGAGCGCGACGCCGCGCACGGAGTCGACGTAGCAGATGAGGCGGAAGCCGGGGTCGGTGTCGAGCTGGGCGGAGATCCAGCGCAGGGCCGCCGCGTCGACGAGCTCGTTGGCGAGGAAGACCCGCTGGACGCCGAACCGCCGTGCCACCCGCACCTGGTGGGGGACGGCGAGGGTGATGCCCCAGGCCCCGCGGTCGATCTGCCGCTGGAAGAGCTGGGGTGCCATCGTGGTCTTGCCGTGCGGGGCGAAGGCGAGACCGTGGCGGACCGCGTACGTCTCCATGAGCGCGAGGTTGTGTTCCAGGCGCTCGGCGGAGAGGGCGAGCACGGGGGTCGTGAAGCCGTCGGTGAAGAGGTTGCGGCGCTGGGCGGCCAGCTCGCCGACGGTGAGGCCGTCGGCGTCCGGGGGGAGGCCCTTGAAGCGGTGGTCGACCCGTTCCTCGGCGAGTCGGGCAAACGCCTCGGTGCTCATGGAACCTCCCTGATCAGGAGCGTTGCGCTTACTGCAACGTCCATTGCGTATGTCGCTCACTGCTGTCTAACATCTCGCCCAACGCGGGGTCAACGGAGCCGGCACCCCGCACACACCTGGGAGCTACGACGATCGTGACCGCCGACGGACCCCGCAATGCCCGCGCCGTGGACGCCGTGGACGTCGTGGCGCTCGGTGAGTCCATGGTCGCCTTTCTGCCCTCCCGGCCGGGACGCCTCGCCGAAGTGCCGTCGTTCGAGCGGGGGATCGGCGGCGCGGAGTCCAATGTGGCGTGTGTCCTGGCGGCGGCCGGGCATTCCGCGCGCTGGGTGAGCCGGGTCGGCGCGGACGGCTTCGGCGACCACCTGCTGACGGCCATCGGCGGGTACGGGGTCGATGTCTCGGCCGTCGAGAGGGATCCGGCGCGCCCGACCGGCGTCTACTTCCGCACGGCCGGGGACCGGGCCACGGACGCGCACGAGGTGGCGTACTACCGCGCGGGGTCGGCGGCCTCCGCGATGACCGCGAGCGGCCTCGACCTCGACGCGGTGCGGTCCGGGCGGGTGCTGCATCTGTCGGGCATCACGGCCGCTCTGTCCGGGAGCTGTCTGGAGCTGATGCGCGAACTCACCGCGCCGGCGGCCGACCGCCCCCTGGTCTCCTTCGACGTCAACCACCGCCCCGGGCTGTGGCAGGACCGGAGCGGACCTCGGGTGCTGCTGGAGCTGGCCCGGGGCGCCGACCTCGTGTTCGTGGGGGAGGACGAGGCCGAGGAGGCCTGGGGCCTGGACGGCGTCGACGCCGTCCGTGCCGCCCTTCCCGGCCCGGGGACGCTCGTCGTCAAACAGGGAGGCAGGGGCGCCACCGTGTTCCACAAGGGGGACGTCACCTTCGTCCCGGCCCCCCGGGTCGACGTCGTCGCCGCCGTCGGCGCCGGTGACGCCTTCGCCGCCGGCTTCCTCTCCGCCACCCTGCGCGGCCTCCCCGTCCCCGCCCGGCTCCGGTACGGGCATCTGATGGCCTCCGCCGCCCTCACCGTCCCCGGTGACCTCGCCGTACCCCCGGCCAGGGGCCACGCCGACCGCCTCGTCGCTCTGGACGACGACGCGTGGGGGACACTTCGACTCGGCCCCGGCTGGACACGAGTCGAGCAGGCCCCGGAGGAGGTACGCACCCCATGAGCCAGACCGTCGACCGAGCGCTGAGCATCCTGCCGCTGCTCGCCGAGGGCCCCGCCGACCTCGGCCAGGTCGCCGACCGCCTCGGCGTGCACAAGTCCACGGCCCTCCGCCTCCTGCGCACCCTGCACGAACACGGCATGGTCTACCGCCAGTCCGACCAGCGCTACCGCCTCGGCGCCCGGCTGATCGCCCTCGCCCAGGAGGCCATGGAGAACCTCGACATCCGCGAGATCGCCCACCCCCACCTCGTACGCCTCAACGAGCAGTGCGGACACACCGTCCACCTCGCGGTGTACGAGGAGGACGAGGTGCTCTACATCGACAAGGTGGAGAGCCGCTACCCGGTGCGGATGTACTCGCGGATCGGGAAGCCGGTCGCCATCACCGTCGCGGCCGTCGCCAAGCTGCTCCTCGCCGATCTGCCCGAGGGCGAGCGGCGGGCGCTGGCCGAGAAGCTCGAATACCCCCTGTACACCTCCCGTTCCACCCCCAACGCCCCCGCGTTCCTGCGGGAGTTGGAGAAGGTACGGGAACAGGGCTGGGCCGCCGACCTCGGCGGCCACGAGGAGTCCATCAACTGCGTCGGCGCCTCCATCCGGGGCGCGGACGGCCGGGTCGTCGCCGCGATGTCGGTGTCCGCGCCCAACGTCGTCGTCACCGCCGACGAACTCCTCACCCTGCTCCCGCTGGTGCGCCGTACCGCGGACACCGTCAGCGGTGAGTACTCCGGCAGAACCCCCGTCAAGGAAGTCACCCCATGACCGAGAAGACCGCCCTCACCCCCAAGACCCACACCACCCCGCCCGCGAAGTTCTCCCACGGCGTGAAGAAGGGCAACATCCTTCAGGTCGCCGGCCAGGTGGGCTTTCTGCCGGCCGAGGAGGGCAGGCCTCCCACACCCGCCGGCCCCACCCTGCGCGAGCAGACCCTGCAGACCCTCGCCAACGTCAAGGCGATCCTGGAGGAGGGTGGCGCGAGCTGGGACGACGTGATGATGATCCGCGTCTATCTGACCGACGTCGACCACTTCGCCGAGATGAACGGCATCTACAACACCTACTTCGAGGAGCAGGGCCTCACCGCGCCCCCGGCCGCCCGTACGACGGTCTATGTCGGCCTCCCCGCCGGGCTCCTCATCGAGATCGACGCGCTGGCCGTACTCGGCTGACCCGCCGACGGGCCTGACGCCCCCTCGACTCCCGCACCCCTCGCCCCGAAAACGCCCCGGGCGCGACCTGTTCGCGACCGGGGGGTGCGCTGGAATGGGAGTGCGGAACGGGCTTGTGGGGCCCGTCGGGCCGGTGCGATGCTGATCGTCATGCCGCCGTCTCCTCACGTGCCCGATCACGGAGCGGTCCTCGGGGAGGTGCGGAAGGTGCGGCGTGCCGGAGTCGTCAGACTGCGTGCGCTCGACCTGCCGGCCCTCGCCGCGGCCGCCCGTGAACTTCCGCCGGGAGACGGCGAGTCACCAGGGGGGCCGGTGGAGAAGGTATTACGGCTCGCCGTCTCCCGCATGGGCGGCGGCACCCTGCAGACCGCCGCCGAGTACAGCCTCGGCCTCGCCCAGGGCACCCGCGACTGGCCGCCCGCCGACCGGCGCAGGCGGGCCGCCCAGGTGTACGGGGTGAGCGTCGAACGCTTCCGCAAGCACCACGAGTTGATGGTCCTCGGGCAGGTCGCCGAACAGGTCGTCCAGCTCGTCGGGCAGTCCGGTACGGTCACCGCGGCCCCGCCGGCGCCGGCGTCCGACCGGATGCCCGACGCCCACCGGGCCCTGTCCGTCCGGGTGCACCACCGCACCGTCCCGGTCATGCTGCATGTCCACTCCGTCGACCTGCTGCGCGACATCGACGTCGTCGTCTCGCCGTCGAACGTCTACTTCGCGCTCCCCGCGGCCTACAAGTCGTCCGTCTCCGCCACGCTGCGCCGCGCGGGGGCGCACCGAGACCCCGTCGGGGGACTCGTCGAAGACAGGATCGACGACGAGTTACGGGGCTGGACCGCCCGGCACGGGGTTCCCGGCCGGGCGGCACAGCCCGGCACCGTCGCCGTCACCTCGGCCGGTGCGCTCGGCGGTCAGGGCATCCGGCGGATCTACCACGTCGCGGTGGCCATACCCCGCCCCGAGACCAACGACTACGACGTCCGGCCCGCCGACATCACCCGAGGCGTCGCCCGGGTCTTCGCGCTGCTGGCCGAGGAGGCCGCCCGGCACGACCCGCCGCTGCGCTCGGTCTGTCTGCCCCTGCTGGGCGGCGGCCGCGGCGGCCTCACCCCGCTGGAGAGCTTCGGCGCGCTGTGGGCGGCCGTGGAGGCCGAACTCGCGCGCGGGGCGGACTGGGACATCCACTTCGTCGTACGCCGGCACGCCCGTGCCGATCTGCTGGAACGGCTCCTGTCGAGCAGGGAGGACTGAATGGGACATCCGCCTCCGGAGCCGGACCCCCATGTGGTCCTCGCCGCGGCGGCGGCCCGCTGGGACCGTGTCGCCGGGCGCCTGGGACCGGCGGCCCGCGAACGGCTGGCCGCGCTGCTCGGAGTCGTACGCGCCCCGGACCGCGACCCGCGCCCCCGCGCCGCCGCTGCCGCCGACGCCGCGGCCCTGCTGAGCGGGGAGCTGCCCGACGAGTTCGGCGGCGACGCGGGCGCCCGGCTCGTCGCCACCGCCCCCGCGACGGGCGGACAGCCGGCCGTGGACGGTTTCGTCGCCGAGGACCTCGCCGTGCTGCTGATCGACGGGCACCGCATGGTGGGGCCGGTCCTCGGCCCGGTGCGCGACCGGCTGCTCGCCGAACCCGCCCTGGACGCCGACGAGGTGGCACGGCGCGGCGGTGCCCCGCTGGCGCCCGGGCTGATCCGGCTGCCCGGCGTGGGCGGCCGGCTCAGACTGCCGCGCTTCCAGTTCTCCGAGGACACCCTGCCCTGGCTCGTCGTCCTGGAGGTCAACGCGCTGCTCGCCGCCGACCGCGACCCCTGGGGCGCCGCCGACTGGTGGCTGTCCGCCAACGCCTGGCTCGGCACCAGCCCCGTCGACCTGCTGGGCACCGGCCACGACCGCCGGCTCGCGGACACCGCACGGTTCCTGATGGAGAGTGACTAGCCGTGCCCAACTACCGTCCACCCGAGGCGCTGACCGGCACCCCCGGCAAGGTGACACTGGCCCGCGGCACCCGGCTCCACCGCATCCACGCCTCCCGCCGGGCCGCCGGCGACTTCAACCCGAAGCCCGCGCACTGTCTGTACGGGGGCGGGCGCTTCGACGCCACCTCCTGCGATGCCTACGGCTATCTCTACGCCGGCCTCGGCCCCGCGGCGGCGGTCTGCGAGACCCTGCTGCGCTCGCTGCCCTTCGACCCCTCGGGCCGGCCCCGGGTGCTGCCGCGCCGCGCGGTCGAGGGGCGCCGGCTGAGCGTGCTGAGACTCGGCGCCGACCTGACCGTACTGCCCCTGGTCGGCGCCCGTGACCTGGCCGCCGTCCACCAGGACACCTGGCTGGTGCACGCCGAGGCCCAGGAGTACCCGTACACCCGCGACTGGGCGCACTGGATCCGCCGTCACACGGCGCCCTGGGCGCAGGGCCTGGTGTGGCCGTCCAAGCGGGAGCCGGCGGAACGCACGGTCGTGCTCTTCGGGGACCGCAGCCCGGTCGGCGCGCTCCAGGTCGAGGAGGAGGACACCGTCGACTTCGACACCGCCGAGGGCCGCGAGTGGCTCGACTCGGTCCTGCGGCCCTACTACGTCCAACTCGCACCCTGATGAGTCGAATTGAGGACTGAGGCCCGTTTTCCTGGAATGCTCGCACCGTGACCGACGCGACCACCGCAGACCTCCGCGCCGAGCGCGACGAGATCCTCGACACCCTCGCCCGGACCGCCTCCGGCCACCCCGAGGCGCCCGCCCTGTGCGGCACGGCCGGCGAACTCAGCTACCGCCTCCTGATGCTGGAGCGCGACGAGGAGGACCTGAGGCTCGCCGAGGAGGCGTTCGCCCTCGCCTTCCGCACCCCGGGCGACGACGGCGACTGGGCGGCCTGGCGCATCCTGTACGCCCATGTCCGCGCCTTCCGGTACGACACCGAGCCGAGCCCCGAACTCATGGACGAGATCTGGGTGCTGCTCCGTGAGGGTGTCACCGGGCTGCCCACCGCGGACGGCGCCTACGACCTCGTGCGCGAGCTCGCCCGGCAGCTGCTCGCGCCCTGCGCCAAGCAGCGCTACATGGACTGCGAGGGACCCGCCGAGCGCCGTCTGGAGCTGCTCGACGAGGCGCTGCGGCGGTACGCGGACGCGGCCGAGGACGTGGAGCCGGGCAGCGAGGACGCCCTGGAACTCGACGTGTCCCGGGGGTATCTGCGTCTGGAGCGCGCCGAGCTGTGCGCCGAGGCCGCCGACGCCGAGGCCGCGGCCCGGCACTACGGGGCCGCGCTGGCGGCCGCGCCGCCCGGCCCCGACCAGCAGGTGTTTCGCTTCAGCCGGGGCGCGGCCCTCATGGCGCACGGCAGGCTGACCCGCGACCGGGAGCAACTGGAGCTGGCCCGCGAGGAGTTCGGCACCGCCCTCCTCGACGCACGGCAGACGGCCGGGGAGCCGCCCGCCTGGGTCTGGGAGGCCGAGATCCGCTCCGCGTTCGTACGGGCCCTGATCTGGATCCACTGGAAGGACCACGCGCAGGCCGCGGCGGCCGAGGTGGAACTCGCCGGGCTGCTGGCCGATCCGGACGACGTCGACCGGCTCCCACCGGTGTATCTCGACCTCTTCGGGCGGCTGCTGTTCGAACGCGGCGGCGTCCACGGGGACGCCGCCCGCCAGGACCGGGCGATCGCCCTGATCCGCAAGGCCGTCGACGACTGGGTGCCGGAACGGGACGGCGAGATCACCGCCACCGCCTTCTTCCTCGGCGTCTCCCAGCAGAGCCGCTACCGCGAGGACCCCGACCCGCAGCGGCTGCGGGACGTCGCCGAGACCACACAAGTCGTCCTCGACGACGAGGAGTTCGACGAACAGCTGCGCCAACTGGCCCGGATGATGCACGGCTGGGCCCACTACACCCTGGAGGACGCCCACGGGATCACCCTGGAGGCCGACGGCCGGCGCCCGGACGACATGCGGGAGGCGTACCTCGCCGTGCTGACCGAGCTCGGGGAGGGCCGCGGCTTTCTGGACTTCAGCGACACCAGCGAGGAATTCCCCGGAATCTACAAGGGCATGGGCGGGCTCGGCCGGCTGGCGGAGGGCTTCGACCGCGGCTTCGCGCGCTACCGCGCCTTCGAAGAGCACGCCGACCGGGCGTACTTCGCCCTCAACCTGCTCTCGCTCTCCATGTTCTTCGACCCGCACGGCACCCACATCACCGCCGAGCAGAAGGACGAGCTCATCGACTGCGTCCTCTCCCACAAGCAGGACGACCCCGAGTGGCAGCACAAGGCCCACGCCGTGGTCGCCCAGGCCCGGCTGCGCGACGAACTCGCCGGCTCCGGCCGGGGCATGGACGCCGTCCTCGACCATCTCGCGCGCGCCGACGCGATCGGCGGCGACGAGCGGCTCGGCCACGGCATCGACCTGGCCCGGTTCGCCGCCACCATGCACCGCGGACAGACCTCGGGCGCCGCCGACGACCTGGAGAGCGCCGGGCAGATGTGGCAGTCCATGCGCGACAGCCCGCAGCTGACCCCGCACCTGCGCGAGTTGCTGGCCGCCCAGCAGGCGGGCCTGGACGCCCAGGCCGCGATCCGGCGCGGCGACCTGGCCGCCGCCGACCAGCACATCGGACGACTCCACGCCACCCACGGCGACCTCGACCCCGACGACCCGGCCCGCATCGAGCTGTGGACGCACCTGGAGAACGCCCGCTCCGCCCGCGACAACCTCGCCCGCACCCTGGGCGCCCCGCCCGCCCCACCGCTCACCGGCCGCCCCTCCGGAGCACGGCTGCGCCGGGCGGCCAGGCAACTGCCCCGCGACCACCGGGCCTGGGTCCTCGGGGACAACGGCATCACCCGCTTCCTGCGGGCCATGGAAGCGCGGGACGTCGAGCTGCTCGCCGAGGCCATGGAACTGCTCAAGGAGGCCCACGACCTGGTCGACGAGGGCAGCGACGCCCGGCTCCGCTACGCCCACTGCCTCGGCAGCGGCCACTGCGCCCTCGGCGAGATGCAGCAACGGCTGCCGTCCGTCCGCGCCCGCCACCTCGCCAAGGGCATCGCCTATCTGGAGGCCGCGCTGGAGACGGCCGGCGGACCCGAGCACCGGCTCTACGCCGCCACCGGACTCGCCCTCGGCCGCGCCCTGCGCACCCGTGGTGAACTGCGCCGCGACGACCGGGCCGTGGGCCGCCGCACGGGGCTCGACGCGCTGCGCGGCCACGCCTGGGCCGCGCTCATGCAGTCCGGCACCGAACACGCGGCGCAGGCCGTGCGGGAGGCGACCGACACCGCGTTCGAGGTGGCCGGGTGGTGTCTGCGCGACGGCGCCCCCGAGGAGGCCGTACGCGCCCTCGACGCCTGCCGCGGACTCGTCCTGCACGCCGCCACCACCTCGCGCACGGTCCCCGAACGGCTGGTCGCGGCAGGTCACGACGGCCTCGCCGAGGAGTGGCACGCGGCGGGCCTCGGCACCTCACCGGGCGACCCGCTCTCCTCGCTCCGCGCCCCCGTGACCGTCCCGAGCAGCCTGCGCCGCCGCGTTCTCGCCGCCCTCACCGCCGCGGACTCCGTCCAGGACCGCCTCCTCGACCCCCCGTCCCCCGACGAGATCGCCGCCGCCCTGCGCACCCTGCGCAAGGACGCCCTCGTCTACCTGGTCCCGGCCACCGACGAGACCCCCGGCACCGCCGTCGTCGTCACCTCCACCGGCACCGTCCACCCGGTCCCCCTCCCCCTCCTCGCGGCCAACGCGGCCCCCCTGCGCGAGTACGCCCGCACCACCGCGACCCCGACCACGAACCGAGGTGATCCGGAGGTGGCGGGTCGCGGGGCTCCGGTCGGTGGGCGGGATCTCGGGCCCGTGGCTGTCCCCGTTCCGCACGGTGGGGGGTCGTTGCGGGAGGGGCTCGAGCGGTTGTGCGGGTGGGCCTGGTATGCGGGGGCGCGGCCGTTGCTCGACATGTTCGCGACCGCCAGTGGCCGTGCCCCGCGCCTGGTGTTCGTACCGATGGACACGCTCAGCCTCGTGCCCTGGCACGCCGCGTGGGGAGCGGCGCCCGACGGGAGACGCCGGTACGCGCTCCAGGAGGCCGAGATCTCCTACGCCGCCTCCGCCCGGCTGCTGGTCGACGTGGCCGCCCGCCCGGCCGTGACCCACTCCGGTGCCGCGCTGGTCGTCGGCAATCCGACGGGAGACCTCAGCTACGCCGGCGAGGAGGCGGACGCGGTGCAGCGGGCCTTCTACCCCCGGGGCCGTTTCTTGGGTCGCAGGGCGAGCGGGCGGGCGGACGGGCCCGGGACGCCCCAGGAGGTGCTGACGTGGCTGACCGATGTCACCGGCGTCGAGGAGGGCGCCGTACTCCATCTCGCCTGTCATGCGTCGATCGCGCACGATGCCCGTCGTACCGCCCATCTGTCCCTGCACGGCGGCGAGTTGGCGGCCGAGGAGCTCACCGAGGCGGTCGGCGGGGCGGGCCGGGGGCGGCTGGGGCTGGTGCTGCTCGCCGCGTGCCGCAGCCATGTGTCGGGACGCGGGTACAACGAGGCCTACAGTCTTGCGACCGCGTTCCTGGTGGCCGGAGCGCGGTCCGTCGTCGGCTCGCTGTGGCCGGTGCCGGACGACGCGACCTCGGTCCTGATGTTCCTGACCCACCACTTCCTGCGCACCGAGGGCGAGCCGCCGGCGCGGGCGCTGCGGCGGGCCCAGCTGTGGATGCTGGACCCCGACCGCGAACCACTCGCCGAACTGCCGGACGCCCTGGCCGCGCGGGTACGGCACATCGACCCCGACGACCTCAGCGCCTGGGCGGGCTTCACCCACCTCGGTCAGTAGACGCCCGGGGGTACCACGGTCCGCAGGGCGATCGTCCGCGTCGACCAGCGAGAGGGCCCGGCGCCCTGCGGCACCCGCCCGGCCTCGCGCGCACCGGACGGACCGGACGGACCGCCGCCGGCACCGAACCGCAGGACGCCGTCGTCCTCGGCGGCCTCCGCCCCGCGGTCCGTCCGCGCCGCCGGATCCCAGGCCCGCATCCGGAAAGGCACCGTGTTCAGCTCGCCCTCCGCGACGATCAGTTTCAGCCAGTCCCGGACCTCCGCGCCCGGCACCAGAGGCCGTGTCTCGGGCAGGTAGAGCCGGACCGGTTCCCCGTCCAGGGCGTACCCGGTGCGGCCGGGCCCGATGAAGTGACCCGGGTACAGCACCGGGTCGCTCGCGTAGCTGTCGGTGAGGTCCAGCAGGACGCACCACAGCGGACGCGGGGAGCGGTTGTGCAGCCGGATGGAGACCCACGGCTCGCGCGGCCCGTAGCCGTCCCCGGGCGCGTAGGCGCACACGATCTCGCCTCTGCCGTCCGGCAGCAGCGCGGGCCCGTCCGGGGTGTCCCACGGCACGATCTCCACCCGCACCTGGTTGTCCAGCACCGAGGGCCGCGAGGTGAGCTCCCGCAGCCGGTGCCAGCGCGCGAGATGGCTCAGACAGCCGACGACCCGGCGCGCATCGGCCTCCTCGGCGGGGGCCGACGCCCCGGCGAGCGGCAGCGGCGGTACGAAGTCCGTGCCGTCGCGGCCCACCACCCGTGCCGTGCCGTCCGCCACGATCACCCGGAAGTGCGGGTCGCCCTGCCGCTCGGGCTCCTCGGTGACCCTGAGCAGGGGAGCGGGGCCGCCGCCGGGGCCGTACGACGCGATCGCCTCCCGCAGCCGCCCGCCCGGGCCCTCGACGCTCACCGTCGCGGGGGCGGAGGCCAGTGCGGTCACCGCCACGGGGTACACCCGCTCCTCGTCCGGCTCCCAGCCCACCGGGTCGACCAGCGACCGGTCGGCCCGGACCACCCGCGCCCGCACCACGGCGCCCGCCCCGGGCCCCTCGCCCACCACGGCGAACTCCGTGCCCCCGGCGCCCGCGCCGTCCGGCAGCCCGTGCCCGGTGCCGCAGTCCACCTCCCAGCCGTGCGGCCCGCGGCGCAGCAGGAGTTCACCGGCCTCGCCCGCGACCGCGCCCGCCAGGAACGGCAGATCGGCGACGCCCGGCGCGTCCGGGAACAGCACCGGCTGCTGCCGGCCGCCGCAGCGCCGTACCCGCGCGTCCGCCGCCGCCAGCAGCTGCCGGTACGTGGCGTCCGGGCCCGCCGCCCGCGCCGCGCCGAGCAGCGCGTGGGTGAACACACCGTGCGGACTCCCGTCGAACCAGCCCTCGTACGACAGCTGGTCCAGTCTGCTCGCGGCCAGCAGCAGATGGCGCGCGGGCCGGCCGGACGGCACCGCGTCCCGGCCGGGGCGCCACCGCGGCCGGGGTGGCGTGAACCGTGCGGTCAGGTGCGGATCGCCGTCCCGGCTCGCGCCCCCGGAGTAGCAGCAGTCCAGCACCGCCACCACGGTCACCCCGCGCGCCGCCACCTCGTCGAGCAGCGCGCCGAGCCGCTTGTCGAAGAGCGGTCCGTCCGCGCACACCAGCGCCTGGTTGCGGCCCGTCGCCTCGATCAGCAGGTCCGCGCCCGTGGCGGTCTGCTCGGTGCCGTGCCCCGAGAACCAGAACAGCGCCGTGTCCCCGGAGACGGCGGACCCCAGGAACGACCGGATCCCGTCCTCGACCGCCGTGACGGTCGCCGCGCGGTCCAGTACCGTCCGCACCCGCGCGGCGCCCCCCGTCCGCTCCCTCAGCAGCCGTTCGGCCTCGGTCACGTCGTTGACACAGCCCCCGAGCGGCCCGGCGACGGACGGCGGATAGTCGTTGACGCCCGCCATGAACGCGTGGATCGACCCCATGCCGGGCAGTCTGCCACCCCCGGCGGCCCCGTGATGTGGCCGAACTGGGCGCCAATGGGGCGGGTCCTGGACCGATATCGGCCGTTCTGCTGCCAAGCGGCCGCCGAAACAGCACTATTGACTCAACGTCACCGCGCACCAACCTCGCGCAACACGCGGGGATGATCCAACTCGGGGGAGACATGGGCCAGTTCGAGCGGCCTCGACGCATCGTGCGACCGGACGCCGGTCCGGGACAGCAGGGTCTGACCACCGGCGCCGGACAGCGCCGCGTCACCGGCGCCCCGGGCCCCGCGGCCCCTCTGCGCCGCGAACGCCTCACACCGCGCCCCAAGGTCCTGCGTGAGGCGGTGGCCCGCCTGGACGCGGGCCTCGACGAGAACGCGCGCCGGCAGCTGGCCGAGTGGATCGGCCAGGAGTACCAGGCGAGTTACGGCGAGATCCCGCTCGGCCTCTTCGCCCGCTGCTACCTCGGCCCGCCCTACGTCGACCACCAGCTGAACCTCTTCGAGGTGATCCTCCGGCACTTCACCCCCGCCGACCAGGTGCCCGCCCCGTTCGCGGACGCCCGGACGCTGGTGCGCTCCGGCGGCTACGCCTTCGTCGAGGTCTACACCGGCGGCCTGCTGCTGCCGGTCCTCGACGACGGGACGGTCGTACGTCCCTGACGCCCCGGGCGTGCTCCTGACGTCCCGCCGGTCCGTCGGCCGGTCGAGCACGCCCGCAAGACCTCTCTGCAAAGAACCCTGTGATCGGAGAAACCGTATGGCCGACGTGGACTACGTCCTTCGCCAGAGAGTGCAGCAGGTCAACAACCTCGTGGTCCAGCTCGCGGAACAGGTGGGCTCCGTGTCCGGCCAGGTCGCGACCGTCCAGTCCAACCAGCAGCAGACCCACATCGAACTCCAGCAGCTGCGCGCCCAGTTCCTGGAGTACGTCAACGCCAGCCGGCTCGCGCACGAGATGCAGATGTCCCAGACGCGCGTCGGCGTGCTCCAGGACCAGATCGACCACGAGTACGGGCACTACAACGTCGTACGGCACAGCGCGACGGGTCTGCTCCAGGCGTTCGACCTGGGACTGGTCTCCCCGGAGACCGTGCAGAGCGTCAGCGAACAGCTGATGCTCCAGACACCCCGCTACTGGCTGGCGCCCGCCCTGGTCGCGCTGGCCTGCTGGTCGGACGACGACCGCGAGCTGTGCGAGAAGGCCGTGCAGGAGGCCTTCCGGCGCTCCCCGGACCGCACCTCCCTGTTCTTCGCGCTGGTCCTGCGCCGCCAGAACCGCCCGGACGCGGCGGTCCGCTGGCTGCGGCACTACCTGATCGCACAGGACCCGACGGCGCTCGGCCGGTCGTTCGCGGTCATCCTGGAGGCCATCGCCCAGGGCGCCTTCGGGCTCGCCGGACGCGAACTCCTCAACGGCACGCTGGCCGGCTGGCGCGAGCAGCTCATGGACAGCGCGGACACCCAGCAGCGGCAGATCGCCCGCTGGCGCGAGGAGGTCGACTCCCTCACCCGGCCCTCCGCGGCCGCCGAGTTCCCGCGCCTGGTGCAGGTCAGCCCGCAGTGGCCGCAGCTCGACTCGGTGCTGCGGCGGGCCCGCGCGCACGAGGCGGTGCTGGAGAAGTACCAGGCGATCATGGAGCGGGAGTTCCAGCCCTCGGAGCGGCTGGAGGACGCGGTCGACAACATCCTCGACCGGCTCGTCACCGAGTACGACGACGAGGAGCTGCCGCTGCGCCGCGAACTCGCCTTCAACCAGGCGGTCATCGACAGCGGCGGCGACGTGGACGAGGCGCGCCGGGCGGCGGAGGCGGACGCGGCGTCGTACGACGGGACCCTCGACTATCTGACCGTCCAGACGACGGCGGCGCTCAACCCGTCGGCGATCGGCACCTCGCCCGCCACCCAGCGGCTGGCCGTGGCCGCCTGCCAGGAGTGGTTCCTTCAGGCGCACGCCCAGTTCACCCGCGACTACCGGGCCGCGGTGCCGCAGGATGTCCAGGCCCGCTACGGGACCTCGTACACGGTGGCCTCCTCGACGTTCCAACTGCCGCCGTGGACGGGCTCGTTCACTCAGGCACTGGCCGACCTGGAGCGGTCGCTGGCCGCGCACTGGGACCAGCACATGCAGCCCTTCATCGCCTCGTTCGCGTATCACTGGTCGAAGAAGGCGATGCCGCTGGCGCTGGTCGTGGCGGCCATCCTCATCATCGTCGGCTCGTTCAACTTCGGGTTCGCGCTGGTCGCGGCCGGGGTGGTCGGCGGTGTGTGGGGGCTGATCCTGCGCAACGAGGCCCAGACGGCGGCCCGGCACCAGGAGAACGCCCGCCAGATCCTCGAGGCCGCCAAGCTGGAGTCCCTCCATCATCTGCGTGCGGCCTCCGCCGAACTGACCGACTGGAACGCCAAGTTGCGCGGCGCCGAGGCCGTGGAGCCGCGCTGCCGCCAACTCATCCAGTCCCTGGCCACCGCCACCCGGGGCGGCTCCCCCTTCGAGGGCCGCACGGTACCGAAGGAGGAGGGCACCTCATGACCACCGACGGCTACAGCCCCCACACCCCGACGCCGCCGCCACCGCGCAGACCTCCGGGGGACCCCCAGTGGTCGACGACGTCCCAGGACACACCGGCGGACCAGGTGCCCGCCCCGGCGCCCGGGCCGGGGGTCGGGCCGGCGGCGGTGCCCGTGCAGGGTGCGGCCTCCGCCGCCGGCCCGTGGTCGGGAGGTCAGACGCCTGCGGACGGCGGACGGGCCTTTGCCGGGGCGGTGCCGCCCGCGGGGACCGGGCCCGTGCCGGCGGCGGCCGGGCCCGTGCCGGCGGGTGCTCCCGCGCCCGCGACTCCCGGGGCGGGCGCGGGGGGATCCGCTGCCGGAGGGGGTGTGCCGGACTGGGGTGGTGGCGCGGGCGCCACGCCCTGGGGAGCCAGCCGGCAGCCTGTCGGGGAGCGGGTCACCAGCCGGGTGCGGAAGGTCGTCGAGGGGCTTCCCGCCTGGGAGCCGCTGCCGCCCGGCGAGACCCTCGTACGCCGGCCCGGCGGTACCGGGTGAGCGTGTACTGGGGGCACGGAGGGCAGTACGAGACCTGGGTGGAGTTCCTGCGCCGGTGGAGCGCCGAGGAGGCCGTCGACCCCTGGGCGCTGCCGGCGCTCGTCCAGGAGCACTTCCCGGGCGAGACCTGGGAGCGGCTCGTCCTCCATCTCGGCGGGGCCCTCGACGCACGCCTCCGCGCCTGGGCCGAACGGCTCGTCAGGGCGATGGAGGCGGCGCAGGACGAGTTCTCGGCGGGCCGCACGCTGACCCAGGCCCGGGAAGGCCTGCGGGCGGTCCGCGCGCTCGCCGGGCACCCGGGGCTGCCGGAGTCGCTGCGCACCCGGTTCACCGAGCTGGTCGACGGTCAGATCAGGGACCTGCACGACCAGCTGGAACGCTCCCTGGACCGGCTCGCGGCCGGTGGCTCCGACCCCCGCTGGATCGAGGCCCGCCGCCGCACCCTGCGCGACAACGCCCTCACGGCACTCCTCACCACCCCACCGTCCCGGCCCCCCACCCAGCCCCCCGACCCCTGGTCCATCGCCCCGTCCACGACCCCGCGCCGCAGGGTGATCACGGACTGACCCCGGTCCGGAACACGGCTCCCATCCCCGCTCCCGCCCGACAACCACCGACACCGCCGCCCCACCGGGGTCCGCCCATCCTCCGCCCACCCACCCGAAGGCCCGTATGTCGAACTACACCGAAAGCCTGGCTCATCTCGACAGTTACATCTCCGCCCGGGTGCCCGTCATCGGCATGCGGACCATCGAGCAGCAGCGCGCGCTGCGGCTGCTGCGGGAGGCCGCCACGCAGCCGCGCCGCAGCAGCATGCCGTTCTGGATCTACACCCGCGCCACCGGTCTGCGCGACCTCAGGACCAACGCCCCGGTGCAGGACGACCGTTCGCTGACCGGCGCGATGGACTTCGCCGCCGCCCAGTTCGGCAGCCGGCCCAACGCCACCGTCGTCCTCGTCGACCCCGACCACCTCGAGGACGACACCCCCGTCACCCGGCACATCGCCGAACTGGCCCGGCTCGCCGACAACAACTCCGGCAGCATCGTCCTGATCACCGACGCCCCCATCTGGAGCGGTCTGCAGCGCCTCGGCATGAGCCTGCACCTGGACCTGCCCGACACCGACGAGATGTACGGCATCCTCGCCGGCTTCCTCCGCGACCACCAGGGCCACATCCCCATCGAGTGGGACGAGAACGACGCGCGCCGCGCCGCCGAGTTCCTCAGCGGGGTCACCGAGGCCGAGTGCATCAACCTGATGGCGACCATCGCCGCCAAGGGCTCCATCCTCAGAGGCGACGTCCTGGGCCTCGCCCAGGCCAAGGACCGTATCTTCAGCGACCTCACCGGTCTGGAGCGGGTCCAGCTCAAGGAGAGCGACTACACCGTGGGCGGTCTCAGCAGCCTGCGCGAGTGGCTGCGCCGCAAGCACGACATCCTCCACGCCGACCTGCGCGACACCGCCCTGCGCCCGCCCCGCGGAGTCCTGCTCGTGGGCGTGCCCGGCTGCGGCAAGTCCCTCTCCGCGAAGGCCATCGCCCATGAGTGGCGGCTTCCGCTCTACCGGCTCGACATGGCCAGCATCCACGGCAAGTACCTCGGCGAGTCGGAGGGCCGTTTCCGGGAGGCGCTGGCGATGGCGGACCGGGTGGCGCCCTGCATCCTGTGGATCGACGAGATCGAGAAGGGCCTCGCCGGCAAGGACGACAGCTCCGGCGTACCGCAGCGGATCATCGGTCAGTTCCTGTTCTGGCTCCAGGAATCCCGCTCCCGCGCCTTCGTCGTGGCCACCGCCAACGACATCCGCAGCCTGCCGCCCGAGCTGCTGCGCAAGGGCCGTTTCGACGAGCTCTTCTTCGTGGACCTGCCCGACCCCGACGACCGCCGGGAGATCATCGAGCTCTACTACCAGCGCTATCTGAAGACGGCCCCCGACCCGGACCAGGTGTCCCGCCTGGTCGACCTCTCCGACGGCTTCGCGGGGTCCGACCTCGAGTCCACGCTGCACGACGTCGGCGAGGAGGCGTACCGCTGCGGCGGCGCGGACCGCCTCAAGCCGTCGTTCCTGCTCGACGCCTTCGCCAACACCGTGCCGCTCAGCCGGGTCAACCCGGAGCAGATCGAGGAGATCCGCGCCTGGGGCCGCGAACGCGCGGTGCCGGCCGGACGTTCGGCGATGGCGCCGGCACAGGGCAACACGGGTCCGGCCCGGCGCATCGTGTTCGCGGATGAATGAGTTTCATGGACGAATGGGGTCTTCCCGTGGGTCTCTCCCGCCCCCGGAGCCCCAAGGCACAGCTTCGTCCGCCATACTTCCCGCTGTGGAGCAGCGCATAGGTTCGAGCAGCCAGCCCCTGAAGGGCGAGCCCGTGAAGGGCGCCGGTTTCGACCCGGCCTTCATTCCCGGGATCACCGCACCCGCGGCCGAGGACCCGGCGGACGCCAAGCCGGCCGAGGCGGAGTCCGAGGACGCGAACGTCGAGAGCGTCGAGGAGATCGAGGACGCCAAGAATCTCGGAGCCGTCGACGCCGAAACCGACGCCGAGACCGACGCCGACGCGGGCTCCGAGGCGGCAGGGGAGGAGGTCCCCGACGGCCCCGTCTTCGAGGCCGCCGACCGCCGCGCGAAGATCGTCGCCGACCACAAGGGCGTACGTCTGGCCCTCGACGACCAGGAGTGCGAGTTCCGCTGGGACGAGGTCGGCGCCGTCGAGACGGAGACCCCCCGTTTCGGCAAGCGGTTCACCGTCACGGTCCACACCCCCGACCGCCGCTGGTACCCGATCGAGATCGAGGCCGACTCCCGTGCCCGCTTCACGGAGTGGGAGGGGCAGCTGGACACGGTCCTCGACACGTACTTCGAGGACGGGGAGCCGGTCGCCGAGGACGCGGCCGACGCCTCCACCGCCTAGGGGCAGTACTGCGCCTCCTTGCCGATGGACCGGTACATACAGTCCGCGTTCTCCAGCAGCTGGAGCACCGCGTCCCGGTTGCGTGACGTCTCCCGTTCGATCACCTCGTCGGGCGGGTAGAAACCGCCCCCGGCGCTCGATGTCGGGTACATCTCGAAGGTGTAGCCGAAGATCTTCTGGGTGCCCCAGAGGTAGTCGTCGATCGACCCGTCGGTGATGTACAGGTCGCTCGACTGCTCGGCGGTGTAGCCGTTGCTGGCCGCCATCTTCTGGCCGACCGTCCTGAAGGCGTTGTAGTCGTCGACCGTCATGCCGGTCGTCGTGTCCGAGTACGTGTACCCGAACGGCCACAGCACCAGCTCGCTGTACGTGTGGAAGTCGATGCCCGCCTTGATCTGCTGGACACCGCCCACCACCCGGCTGCGGACGAAGTCGGCGACCGCCTTCACCTCGGGCGCGGACTCGGCGGCCGGGCCACGGTAGGTCTCGGAGGAGGTGGAGCCCGAAGAGCCGCCGCAGCAGCCCCACTTGAAGTTCCAGTTGCGGTTGAGGTCCGTACCGACGTTGGAGGAGCCGGAGTTGGGCTGGCGGTTCTTGCGCCAGGACCGGTAGGAGCCGGTGGCGATGTCGTACTCCCCGCCGTCCGGGTTGAGGTCGGGCACGATCCAGATCTCACGGTTGTTCACCAGGTTGGTGACCCGGGAGTCGCTGCCGTAGCCCGCGCCCAGCTCCCGCAGCAGGTACAGCGCCATCTCCACCGTCAGATGCTCGCGCGCGTGCTGGTGGAAGGTGAAGAGGACCTCCGGCTCGTTCTCGTCCGTGGCCACGTTGTCGCTGACCTTGATGGCCACGATGTCCCGGCCCTGGTACGACTTGCCGATCACCCGCCTGCTCATGATGCCCGGGTAGGCGGCCAGTCGCTGGTCGATCTCCGCGTTGGCCTCGGCGTAGTTGTGGTACGTGGAGTCGGCCGTGGGGAAGTCGTAGAGGCGTACGTCGTCCGAGCCGGCCGATCTGTCCGGTGCCGAGCCCAACAGGGAGACGTCGTAGCCCTGTTGGCGCAGCCGCTTGATCTGCGCCGCCCGTCCGGAGACGACCACCGTCTCCTCGTCGGCCTCGTCCACGGTGACGCCCGCCGCGGCGATGGCGGTGCGGGTGACCGGGGTGTTGTGGTCGACGTGGATCTCGTACTGGCGGATGTCGTCGGCGGAGGGGGCGGAGGGGCGCGCGCTGTCGGCGTTCGCGGACAGGGGCGCCGCGAGGGCCAGGGCGAGCAGGGCGGCGAGGGCGGCGGTGCGTCTGCCGCCGCGGGTGCCCCGGCCTCGTATGCGAAGTCGCATGAAGTCTCCTGAGGGAGTTGGGGGGTTGTTCGTGCGACGTACGGGTGCGTGTGCGGGTGTCGCCCATCGTCAGTGAATGGCATGGACAGGTCAAGAGTGCGTCAAGGGGTGACGGTCCGACGCCCGTGAAATCCGGCCGCGCAGTGTACGCGCGCCCCTTGGCCCCGCACCCGCCTCCGGGAAAGTGCACTCGCTCGTGTGAGCGGAACGTGCATATATGCCGAATCCGGAGGAGAGTGAGATTCCGTTTCAACGGGAGGCTGATCATGGGCGGATCAGCGCCGCGACGGGACCGTCGACTGCCGGTCGAGACGACCAGTTTCGTCGATCGGCGCGGCGAACAGGCCGAGGGCCGCGAACTGCTCGCGCGGGCGCGGCTGGTCACACTGACCGGTCCGGGCGGCGTCGGCAAGACACGGCTGGCCGCACGGATCGCGGCCCGGGTCGAGCGCGGCTTCCCCGACGGGGTGCGACTGGTGCAACTCGCCGGGCTGCACGACCCGGCGCTCGTCCCGGTCGCCGCCGCCGACGCCCTCGGCCTCTACGACCACTCCAGCCGGCCCCCGCTGGCCGCCCTGGTCGAGCAGGTCCGCGACCGGCGCCTCCTCCTCGTCCTCGACAACTGCGAGCACCTGCTGCAGGCCTGCGCCGACCTGGCCGCCGCCCTGCTGCGCGGCACCACCGGCATCCGCGTCCTCGCCACCAGCCGCCATCGGCTCGGCCTGACCGAGGAACACCTCATGGACGTACGACCGTTGCCCGTGCCCGACCCGGACGGCGACCTGAGTGTCTGCCCGCGGAGCCCGGACGGCGGGCAGACACTCACCGACGCCGAGGACTACCCCGCCCTCGCCCTCTTCGCCGACCGGGCCGCCGCCGTCGTCCCCGGCTTCCGGCTCACCGACGCCAACCGTGCCTCCGTCGCCCGGCTCTGCCGCCGCCTCGACGGACTGCCGCTCGCCATCGAACTGGCCGCCGTCCGGATGCGCGTCCTCGGCGTCGACGAGCTCCTGGAACGCCTCGACGACCGCTACCGCCTCCTCACCGCCGGTTCCACCGCCGCCCTGCCCCGCCACCAGACCCTGCGCGCGGCCGTCGACTGGAGCCATGAACTCTGCACCGAGCAGGAGCAGTTGGTGTGGGCGCGGGCCTCGGTCCTGGCCGGCGGCTTCGACACGGCGACCGCCGAGGCGGTGTGCGCGGACGACGAGCCGAGCGAGATGGGGGTCCCCCCGGCCGGAGGCTGGGGGAGGGTGCGGTCGCACGAGGTACTGGAGGCCGTCGCCGGGCTGGTCGACAAGTCCGTGTTCGGGCGGGAACAGGGGCCGGACGGGGTGCGGTTCCGGCTTCTCGACACCCTCCGGCACTACGGCCTCGACCGGCTGCGGCGGCTTCCCGGCGAGGAGGCCGCCGCCCGGCGCCGGCAGCGGGACTGGATGCAGCGCCGGGCCACCGAATGCGAACGCGCCTGGTTCGGGCCGGGCCAGCCCGAGATCGTCGCCCGCCTCCGCGCCGACCAGGACAACCTGCGCGCCGCCCTCGACCACGGCCTCACCACTCCCGGCGAGGCACTCGCCGCCCTGCGCCTCGCGGGCACCCTGTGGTTCCACTGGCATGCCTGCGGCGCGCCCCGCGAGGGCCGCTACTGGCTCGAACGCGCCCTGACCGCCTGCCCCGAGCCCACCCGTGAACGCGCCCGTGCCCTGTGGATCGCCGGCCTCCTCGCCGGCTCCCAGGAAGACCTCACCTCCGGCCGCCTGCGCGCCGAGGAGGCCCGCGACCTGGCCCGCTCCCTCGGCGACGAGGCCGAGGCCGCGCACGCCGAGTACGTCATCGGCGTGCTGCGCCTGTTCGACAACGACGTCCTGGGCGCCCTGGAGCACTTCCGCGCCACCGTCGCCCGCGGCCCCGTCCCGGGCCAGCACCTCAGCCTGCACGGCCTCGACCGGGTCGAACTCGCCTGCGCCCTGAGCTTCCTGGGCCGGCCCGAGGAAGCCGTCGCCGTCTGCGCCGAGACCCGGCGGCTGTGCGAGGAACACGGCGAGGAATGGGTCCTCTCCTACGTCCTGCGGATGCTCGCCCTCGCCCACAGCGTCCGGGGCGACTGGGACGGGGCCGAGTCGCACGCCCGGGACGCCCTGCGCCGCAAGCTCGCCGTCCGCGACGTCATCGGCATCGGCCTCACCCTCGACCTCCTCGCCCAGACCGCCGCCCGGCGCGGCGCCCATGAACGCGCCGCCGTCCTGCTCGGCGGCGCCGACCGGGTCTGGGCCGACGTGGACCGTGACCGCTGGGGCTCCGAGGAGCTCGGCGCGACCCGACGCGACAGCGAGACCCGTGCCCGCCGAGCCGTCGGAGCGGCCGCCTTCGAGCGGGCGTACGCACGCGGGGGCGCACTGGGACTCGACGGGACCGTCGGATACGCGGTGGACGACACCCCGGACACCGGTCGACGGCCCGCCGGGCGGCGCGAGTCGCCCCGGACCCCCGGCATCCACCTCACCCGCCGCGAGTCCGAGGTCGCCCAGCTCGTCGCCCAGGGGCTCGCCAACCAGCAGATCGCCGACCGTCTCGTCATCGCCCGCCGCACCGCCGAAGGCCATGTGGAACGCATCCTCGGCAAGCTCGGCTTCAGCAACCGCAGCCAGATCGCCGCCTGGGTGGCGGCCCAGAGCTGATCCGGCACGGAACGACCCCACCCCCTGCCACGGAGGAGAACCATGACCGCGGAACCGTCCGAACTGTCCCCCTTCGACCACCGCATGGCGGTCTTCGGCGCGGACGACGAGTTCGTCGCCGCCGCCCTGCCCTTCCTCGCGGAAGGACTCGGCGCGCCCGGCGAACCCCCGCCCGTCGCCATCGCCGCCCCCGAGAAGCTGGACCTGCTGCGCGACGCCCTCGGCAGCGACGCCAAGGAGATCGCGTTCATCGAGCACACCGACTGGTACACCGGCTCGGCCGCCAACGCCGTCGCCCAGGGCGCCGGTTACCTGGCCGGGAACGCCGGACCCGGCGGCCGTATCCACCTCCTCATGGAACCCGTCTGGGACGGCCGCGCCGGACGCTCCGCCCGCGAGACCGCCGAGTGGATCCGCTACGAGGCCCTCGCCAACCTCCTCTTCGCCCCGATGGCGACGACGGCCCTGTGCGCCTACGACACCCGCACCGCCGGAGAGTGCGTCGTCGCGGCCGCCCGCCGCGCCCACCCCGGCTCGGGTGTCTACGAGGACCCGGTCCGGCTCGCCGCCGAACTGGACGCCGTACCGCTGGCACTGCCGGCGCCGGACGCGGAGCAGCTGCGGGAGCCGTACGCGGACGCCGTGCGCGCCGAGGCCATGGACCGCGGGCTGAGCCGCGTGGACGCGGAGCTGTTCGCCGAGTCGGTCGTCGCGGCGACGGCCACCCTCGGCCAGGTCACCTCCGCGCGGCTGTGGGGCGAGGCGCCGTCCTGCGTGTGCGAACTGCGCACCACCGCCCGGGTCGCCGACCCGCTGGCCGGCTTCGTCCCGCCGCCCGCGGCGGAACTGGAACCCGAACAGGGGCTGTGGTTCGCCCGCCAGGTGTGCGCCTACGTGGACATCCGCGACGACGACCACGGAGCGACCGTACGGCTGCAGTACGGATAGCCCCGGACGCATACGCGGGTAGGCGGACGCCCCGGCACACAGGTATGGATTCGGGTAGTCCTCCCCGTGTGCGGCGCCCGCGGGGCGGTCATCCTCTACCCATGCTGCAACTCTCCGAGTACCCCCAACCGCCCATGGGGGCCGGATACTTGAGCGTCGAGTACGACCCCCGTCCCACCAGTGTCCGCGAGGCCCGCGCGGAGGTGCGCAGACAGCTGGAGAGCTGGGGGCTCACGGACCGGGACGGCGACCTCGCGGACACGGCGGTGCTGCTGGTCAGCGAGCTGGTGACCAACGCGGTGCGGCACGCCTCGGGCCGGTTCAGGCTCGCGCTCTTCGCGGCGCACGGGGTGCTGCGCTGCGAGGTCAGCGACACCGGGCGCCGTGAGCCGCGGGTGCGGGACGCGGCCGCCGGGGCCGAGGAGAGCGGGCGGGGGATGTTCCTGGTGGACGCGCTCGCCCGGCGCTGGGGCTGCCGACAGGACGGGCCGGGCAAGACGGTGTGGTTCGAGCTCGGTACCTGCGGGGCGCACGGCTGTGGTCGGCGACAGCCGTGACGCCCCGCCGGCCCGGCCGCCCGGGGCGTGCCCAGTCACCGGGCGGCCGAAGCCGGGGTGTCACTGCCACCACCGGGGGCTGAGGGCGATCGCCCTCAGCTCGGCGATGGTCAGGGCCGGGGTGGTGCGGGTGGCGGCGGTGTTCTGGGCCCCGGAGTTGAAGGCGCTGATCACCACCCGCTTCCCGTCGCGCCGCATGGTGTCGACGGTCCACATCACCACACCCGCGCCGCCCTTCTCGCCGGGGCCCTGGTGCACGGCGACCTGCGTTCCGTCGGGCAGGGTCTCGGACGTCGCGTCGAAGAGCTCGCCGCGTACGTCCGACATGTTCGACTGCACATTGACCTGGACGAGGCTCTTGCCCCTGCCGTCGTCGAGGACGACGTAGCCGAAGTCGGTGGCGGAACCGCTGTCGTCGGAGAAGGTGAACTTCCTCCCCTTCGGCAGAAGGGACTTGAGCGTCGGCGCGACCGGTACGGCGGGCACGCTGACGGTCGGGCTGGGCTGCCCGCCGGGCCCGCCGGTGTCCTGCGGAACCGCGTCGATGACGTCCCGCCAGACGCCCTCGGCGGCCAGCTTCCGCAACTGGGCGGCGGAGAGCGGAGGTTCGGGCCGACTGATCGGCGAGTCCTTCTCGCTCGCGGAGTTCCACTCGCTCACGCTGACGTGCTTGCCCTCCGGGGTGACGAGCTCGGCGGTCCACCACTTGGTGTCCACCCGCCGGTCCGGATACTCGTACCCCTGCAACACCATGACCACCGAGCCGTCCGCCAGCCGGGTCGTGCCACAGGCGTCGTACTGCACATAGACCTTGCCCGGGCACTGGGTCGCCCCGCGCGCCTCGTCGCTCCCGGGCCGGATCCACCCGAGACTGACCCCGATCGCCGCCGGGCCCCTGCCGTCGTCGAAGACCAGATGGGCGTACGGGGAGGTCGCCTCGTCCGTGCCGCGGCCCTCGGCCTGGCTGAACTTGCCCTCGGGGAGCAGCTTTTCGAGCGTCCGGACGAGCTGTCGGCCGGAGACGGGGGCGGGGGCGCCGGTGGCGGACGGCCGGCCGGCGCCGACCGAGGCCCCGTCCCGGCCCGGCGTCCCGGCCGCGCCGGGCAGCAGCAGGGCCCCGCCCACGCCGACCAGCGCGAGGGACGCGGCCCCGCCCACGACGGCGGCCCGCCGTCGCAGCAGCCGTCGCCGGCCCCTGAGGGCGCCGGCGGTGACGAGGGCGGCGCGGTCGGTGTCGAACGCGGCGCTGGTCTCGCGCAGACCGAAGGAGAGCCGCTCCTCGAAGGGGTCGTAGGTGTCGCTGTGCTCTTCGACGGGCATGACGGACCACCGTTTCACGAAGGAAGGAGGATCAGGGGTGTTGTGGGTGGGGGTGTTCAGGGGTGTTGTGCGGTGGGGGAGTTCAGGAGTGGGCGTACTCGCCGAGGTCCTCGCCGAGCAGTTCCCGCAGCCGCCCCAGCGCACGGACGCACCGCGTCCGCACGGCGGCGGAACTGGCGTTCATGACCTGCGCGGTCTCCTCGATGGACCGGTCCTCCCAGTAGCGCAGCACGACCACGGCCCGGTCCTTGGCGGGCAGCCGGCCGAGCGCCTCCAGCAGGGTCAGCCGGAGCGGTGTGTCATGGCCGGCATGCTCGTCGGGCCGGTCGGGAAGCTCGGCCGTGGCGCGCTCGCTGCTGCTTCTCCTGCGCTGATGGGCGAGAAAGGTACGCGCGAGCACGGTCTGCGCGTAACCCGCCGGGTTCCCGACCCGCGACACCCGCCCCCAGCTGATGTACAGCCGCCCGAGGGTCTCCTGCACCAGATCCTCGGCCAGATGCGTGTCACCGGCGGTCAGCAGACAGGCGGCCCGGTACAGATGCCCGGCACGCACCGCGGCGAACTCCGCGTACTCGTCCGCCCGCGCCTGTCTCATCGGTACTCCCCCTGTCGCCGCTGCCTGCCACTCTCACTTCATTGATGCGGTGAGAGCGGGGAAATGTTTCACCGTAGAGCGAGGGAGACTCGGGTGCTGGACGAGGACGGGCCACCGGCCGGTTGGGACGCGGGCGAAGCCCGTATGTGGGAGGCGTACCGGCTCGGCGAATGGTGCGAGGGCGTGCCGGAGGTGCGCGGGGAGGCCGTGCGCCGGCTGCTGCTGGCCGCGCCACCGCCGCGCCCCGGCCAACTGGCCAGGCTCCGGCTGCGGGGCGTGCGCGTCCTGGGCGAGCTGGACCTGTCCGAGGCCGTCGTACGAGGGGCCGTACGGCTGCGGCGGTGCCGCTTCGACGAGGTGCCGCGGCTGGAGGGCGCGCGGTTGGAGGCCCTCGAACTCGACGAGTGCCGGCTGCCCGGGCTGCGTGCGCACAGTGCCCGTACCGCCCAGGAGTTCAAGGTCACCCGCTGCACGGTCGAGGGCACCCTCGACCTGCGTTCCCTCGGCGTGGGCACCCATCTGTCCCTGGACGGCACCACGGTCCGTCCCGCGCCCGGGGAAGCCGCTGTCGTCGCCCAGTCCGTCGCCGTGGACGAATCACTGTCGGCGACGGGTCTGGACTGCGCGGGAGCCGTCCATCTGAACAACGCCCGGGTGCAGGACGCCCTCATACTGCGGGAAGCGACGATCAGCGGCCCCACCGGCGCCCTCCAGATGTCCGAACTCACGGTCGGCGGCGGCCTCTACCTGGGCCGCGGCTTCTCCTGCTCGGGCATGGTCAACCTCTGCGGGGCCTCGATCGGAGCGACGGTGGAGCTGCTGGACGCCACCCTCACCGGTCCGGGCCCGGACGTGGGCGAGTACGCGCTCCATCTGGGCTGCGCGCAGATAGGCGGTGACATCCAGGCCGAGCGGGGACTCGTCGTCGACGGCCCGATCACCCTCGCGGACACATCGGTCCGCGGCAGCGTCGTCCTCAGGGGCGCCCGCCTGAGCCACCCTTCGGGTACGGCGCTCAGCGCGGGGCGTGTCCACATAGGCGGCGACCTCGACGGCCAGGGCGGGCTGACCGCGCACGGCACCATCGATCTGTGCGACGCCCGGATCGGCGGATCGCTCCAGCTTGCCGCCGCCGAACTGACAGCCCCCGACGACAGCGCGAGTGCCTTGAGCGCCAACGGCATCAATGTCGGTGGTGTCGCGCACCTCGGCCGTGGCTTCACCGCACACGGAAGGGTCGCCATCAGTGATGCCACCATCCACAGCTACCTGTCCTTCAGAGGCGCGGTCCTGGACTCCGGAGCCGCCGAAGAAGCCCTCGTCTGCCGCGCCACGACGGCTGCCGCGCTGGACCTTCAATTCCGAGAGGCCCCCAAGGGCAGCGTCGACCTCAGCCGCACCAAGGCGGTGTTGCTCCGGGACGACCCCGCGACCTGGCCCGCCTCCCTGATCCTCGACGGCACCGTCTACGACCTCCTCCGCCCCACCCTGCACGCTGAGGAACGCCTGCCCTGGCTGGGGCGGGACCCGGACGGCTTCTCGCCCCAGCCCTACGAACAACTCGCCCTCGTCTACCAGCGCCACGGCTGGGACGCCGCCGCACGCACCGTGCTCGTCGCGAAGCAGCGCAGCCTGCGGCCGGCCCTCGCGCTCCCCGCCAGGCTCTGGAGCCTGCTCCAGGACGCGACGGTCGGCTACGGGTACCGCCCACTGCGGGCCGTATGGCTGCTGGTGTGCCTGCTGCTCGTCGGCTCCACACTCTTCGCGGCCCGGCCCCCGGGGCCCGTGGGCGGTGGCCCGTATCCGCGCTTCCAACCGGTCATCTACACCCTGGATCTGCTGCTGCCGCTGGTCGATCTGGGCCAGGAGCGGGCGTACGAGCCCTCCGGGGTCATGCAGTGGGTGGGCATCGTCCTCATCGGAACCGGCTGGCTGCTGGCGACCACCGTCGCGGCCGGTGCGGGGCGCGTCCTGCGCAGGACCTGACGCTCACGCCAGCCCGTGCACATGCGGCCCCACCGCCCCCGACCACGCGCTTCCGGCCGCCGCGTCCCAGTTCGTCGACCACGTCATCGCGCCCCGTAGGTCGGGATAGGTCTTCGACGGCTTGAAGGAGCCGCAGTGGGTGCCGGCCGTGAGGCAGTCGAGGGCGTTGTTCACCACGGTCGGTGACACGTACCCGCTGCCGGCGGCGCTGGGGGAGGCCGGTACCCCGAGCCCCACCTGGGAGGGGGCGAGTCCGCCCTGCAGCTGGATGCAGGCCAGGGCCGTCAGGAAGTCCACCGAACCCTGGCTGTACACCTTGCCGTCGCAGCCCAGCATCGAACCGCTGTTGTAGTACTGCATGTTGACCACCGTGAGGATGTCCTTCACGTTCAGCGCGGTCTGGAAGTACGCGTTGGACGTCGACTGCATGTCGATCGTCTGCGGGGCCATGGTGATGACGAGGGAGGAGCCCGCCTTCGAGGACAGTGACCTGAGCGCCTGGGACATGTAGGTGGCGTTGACGCCGTTCTCCAGGTCGATGTCGACCCCGTCGAAGCCGTATGTCTGCATCAGCGTGTACACCGAGTTGGCGAAGTTCGTCGCGGACGTGGAGTCACTCACCGACACCGTGCCGTTCTGGCCGCCGATCGAGATGATCACCTTCTTGCCCGCGGCCTGCTTGGCCTTGATGTCCGCCTTGAACTGGTCGACGGTGTAGCCGCCGAGGCCCGCCGAGTCCAGGTTGAAGGTGACCGCACCCGGCGTCGACGTCGCATCCGCGAACGCCACCGCGATGATGTCGTACTGGGCGGAGACGGCGGAGATCCGTTGGACCGTCGCCCCGTTGTCGAAGTTCTGCCAGTACCCGGTGACCGCGTGCTTGGGCAGGGCGGTGCCGCCCCCGCCCCCGGACGAAGCGGCGGTCGTCCCGGTCACCGCCGCCGACTTCCCCGACTCACCGGCCGAGTTCGTCGCCGTGACCTGGAAGGAGTACGACGTGGACGCCGAGAGGCCCGTCACCGTGGCCGACGCCCCCGTCACCGCCGTGACCTTCGTGCCGTCCCGGTAGACGTTGTACCCGGTCGCGCCCGACACCGCGTTCCAGCCCAGGGACACCGACGAGGACGTCGTACCGCTGACGGCCAGACCGCCGGGCGTGGACGGGACCGTGGGGGTGGAGCCACCGCCGCCGCCGTCGGGGCCGTAGACCGACACGTCGTCCGTGTAGTAGGCCGCCTGTCCGTACCAGCCGTGCGTGTACACCGTCACGGACGTCGTGGACGCCCCGGTGGTGAAGCTCGTCGACAGCTGGGTCCAGGAGGAGGTGTCCGGCGTCCAGGTGGACACGTCCGTCGTGCCGGTGCCCGTCACGCCCAGGAAGGCGTACCCGCCCCGCACCCAGGCGCTCAGCGTGTACGTGGATCCGGGCTTCACGGCCACCGTCTGGCCGCACTGGGCGTCGTCCTGGCCGGCCGGTGTCGCTTGGAGGGCGGCCGAGCCGCCGTGGACCGGGGAGCTGACCGTCGTACCGCTGCCCGCGGAACAGGTCCAGTTGCTCAGGCCGGACTCGAAACCCGGGTTCCGGGCGTTGTTGACGTCCGCTGCGGACGCCTGGCCCGCGCTCAGGAAGGAGAGCGTGAGGGCGGCGGTGACGGCTCCTGACCAGAGCCGTGCTGATCGTCTCTGTGGGGACATGACAATACGTTGGTCCAGACCAATCCTTCTGTCAAGAGTTCGACTCGTGACCGGCGAGATGCTCGAACCTGCCCCGTTTTGCCGCAACTTGTGCCACGTCAGTTACCCATCAGCTGCACAAACGCTGTTCTCCGGTCACAGGGCCGTGGTTACAGTGCTGAGGTAGTCACGCAATGAAGTCATCTCGGTGTACCGGAGTAACCCCTGGCCCGGTGGACCGACGGCGCAACACGGGGAGCTGCGCGTGCCAACAGCCGTTGCCGTGACCAGTGCCGACATGGCGCTGCCGCCGCAGGACGAACGGACCCTGCCCGCCGTCGTCCTGCAGGACCTGCACCACCGGCCTCTCGACCAGGCGCTGGCGGAGATACAGGCCCTCGTCGACCAGTACGGGCATCTCGTCGTCGTGTCCTCGAAGGCGGCCCCGGAGGGGGTGGAGCAGCGCCTGCGGACCATCCGGTCCCTGCTGGAGAGCGACCGTATCGCCCTGTTCCGTCCCGATCTGCCACCGCTCGGACTCGCCGTCCTGGCCCGCCAGTTGCGCCAGCTGGCCTCCTGCGACCTGAGCCCCGGCGTGCTCGCCTCGGCGGGCCGCCTGCTCACCCACTACATCCACACCGGCGCCCTGCTCGGCTCGGTCGCCCGGCTCGACCGGGTGCCGGTCGGGCTGACGTCCCACGCCAAGTCCTGGGTGCCCGGCAGCCAGTTCGCCGTGCTCGCCCATCCCGAGCCGCAGCTGGTGAAGCTGGGGCCCGGAGCCGCCCTCGCCGGGCCCGAGTTCGCCACCCGGATGGTCGTCGCCAAGGGCCAGCTCCAGACGGACTGGGTGACCGCCACCCTGGCCAAGCAGTGGAGCGTGCAGGGGCTGCGGGAGGCCCCGCTGCCGGCCGAGTCGGCCCAGTGGTGGGGGACGAACAAGCTCGTCGAGTTCGCCGCCTACCTGCCCGACCTCCCGGTCCTCTACCAGCTGGTCACGTCCGTCCGGCAGAGCGTCTGCCACTGGTGCGGCATCGACGTCATCGGCGACCGCTGCGTCTTCTGCTCCGCCATGCCGCCGCCGCTCCACGACCCCCCGAGGCAGCTCCCCGCCGGGAGAGGCTCCTGAACCGCCCGGACGCGACCGCCGTCCGTCCGCACCGCCCCCGTCCGCTCGACCGATATCCCCCAATGAGGTTGCACGGTTCATGAACTCCCGCCAGCGCCGCGGCGTGCTTCTGCTGATCGTCTCGATCGTCTGCGCCCTCGGCGCGTTCGCCGGCGTCCTGTCCGTCATCAGCGACGTGAAGTCCAAGGTCGGCCCCGAGGTCACGGCGTACCAGGTCAAGGACGAGATAAAGCCCTACACGCAGCTGAACCCGGGCCAGTTCGAGAAGATCAAGATGCCGAAACGGTGGCTCTCGGAGAACGCGATCACCCATATCGGGGACATCAAGGACAAGATCGCCGTCACCACCCTGAAGGCCGGCTCCCTGCTGCAGAGCGACATGATCGTGGACCAGCCCGCCCTGCAGCCGGGACAGCAGGAGGTCGCCATCATGATCGACGCGGCCACCGGTGTGGCGGGACAGATCACCCCCGGTTCGACGGTCAACGTCTACGCCACCTTCGCGGGCCAGCGGCAGGGAGACCCCGCCCAGTCCAAGATCATCGTAACGAACGCGAAGGTCCTCCAGGTCGGTCAGATCAAGGCCCTCGACCCGGCCGGCAGCGACAAGAACCAGCCCACCGACACCGTCCCCATCACCTTCGCCCTCTCCACCCTCGACGCCCAGCGGATCACCTACGCCGAGTCGTTCGCCCAGCGGGTGCGGCTCGCCCTGGTGGCACCCGGCGGCGACACGACGGTCCCGGACAAGGACCGCACGTACGAACTTCTCAAGGACAAGTGAGAGGCCGCCCGCATGCCCACCAGGATTCTCCCGGCCGTCGGTGACGCGGACGCGGTCCGTTCCCTCACGACCCTGCTCAGCCAGCTCCCGGACGCCGAGCCGGTGGCCCCGGTCGTCGACTCCACCGGGCTCGTCGACACCCTCGCCCGGCTGGCCGCCGAGTCCGTCGACGAACTGCCCGAGGTCGTGGTGGTGCACGAGCGGATCGGGCCGGTGCCGGCCCTGGAACTCATCCGTGAGGTGGCGCTCCGCTTCCCCGCGGTCGGGGTCATCCTCGTCACCACCGACGCCAGCCCCGGACTCTTCCAGGCCGCCATGGACTACGGCGCCCGCGGCCTCGTCGCCCTCCCGCTGAGCTACGAGGAGCTGGCGGTCCGGGTGCAGGCGGTCGCCCAGTGGTCGACGGGCGTACGGCGTCATCTGGGCGCCGGCGGCGATGTGTTCACCGGCGTCGGCGGGACCGTCGTGACGGTGAGCGGGGCCAAGGGCGGGGTGGGGGCCACCCTCACCGCCGTCCAACTGGCGCTCGCGGCCCAGGCGTCCGGGCGCGGCACGGCCCTGGTCGACATGGATCTGCAGGCCGGGGACATCGCCTCCTACCTGGACGTGCAGTTCCGGCGCTCGGTGGTCGACCTGGCCGCCATCAACGACATCTCCCCGCGGGTGCTCGCCGACGCCGTCTTCCGGCACGACACCGGGGTGGCGCTGCTGCTCGCGCCGGGGGAGGGCGAGCGCGGCGAGGAGGTGACCGACCGGGCGGCCCGGGGGATCGTCAGCGCGCTGCGCTCCCGGTACGAGGTCGTCGTGGTCGACTGCGGGGCCCAGCTCAGCGGCGCGGGCGCGGCGGCCGTCGAGATGGCGGACGTGGCCCTGCTGGTCACCACCCCGGACGTGGTCTCCGTGCGGGGCGCCAAACGGACCGTGCGGATGTGGGACCGGCTGCAGATCCGCAAGGCGGAGGAGACCACGGTCGTGGTCAACCGGCACTCCCGCGCGAGCGAGATCCAGCCGCAGCTCATCCAGAAGATCACCGGCACGGCGGTCGCCGCCACCGCGATCCCGGCGAACTTCAAGGAGTTGCAGGGCGCGGTGGACGCGGGCCGGATCCACCAGCTCGACAACAAGAGCGTGGTGAAGCAGGCACTGTGGGGCCTGGCGGGCGAGCTGGGCCTGGTCAGGTCCGCGGAAGGGGCCTCGCACCGCGGGCGGCCGCGCGGCGACCGGGGCTCGGTGCGCTTCGGGCGGCGACGGGAGATCGGGGGAGGGGGATGAGGAGCATGAGGGGCGCCAGGGGGAAGCGCGGGGGACGGCGCGGCGACCGGGGGCAGGTCACCGTCGAGTTCCTGGGCATGACCCCGCTGATCCTCCTCACCCTGGTGCTGGTGTGGCAGTTCGTACTGGTGGGATACACGTACACGCTCGCGGGGAATGCTGCCGACGAGGCGGTGCGGGCGGGGACGGCGGCACCGCCGGGAGCGCGCCAGGCCGCCTGTCAGGAGGCCGGGCTGAAACAGGTGTCGGCCGCGTACCGCGACGGTGCCACGGTGACGTGCGGGGGGACGGACTATGTCACGGCCGACGTGCACCTCAGGGTGCCCGTGCTCTTCCCCGGCTTCCTCGGCTTCCCGTTCCCCGTCGACGGCCACGCGGGCGCCGTAGGGGAGGCGAAGTGAGATGTCGTACGACATCGGGCGCCGCCGTCGGGACCGCGGTCAGGTCGCCATCGAATACCTCGGGTTCATCCCGATCCTGCTGCTGGTGGCGCTGGCCGGCGTCCAGCTGGGCCTGGTCGCGTACGCCGCCCAGCAGGCCGGTACGGCGGCCCGGGCGGGGGCGCGCGGCGCCTCGCTGGAGCGGGACTTCGCGGCGGACTGCGCCAACGCGGTGAGCCTGGAGGTCACCTGCGAGGAGGCCGACCTGGGCACCGAGGTCCAGGTCACCTCCCGGGTCCGTATCCCGAGCGTCCTCCCCGGACTCGGCGGCCACTACGCCAGCAAGACCGCCGTCATGCCGAAGGACCACTGATGTACCAGGGCACAGCGAGGAGCACGGACCGATGAGCCTGCGGGCACGAATCAACTCCCCCGAGGAGAACGGCCACCGGGGCGAGGTCGCCCATCTGGTCGCCTCCTACCGGGCCAAGCTCCTGGAGGAGATCGACCTCGCGGAGATGTCCTCGCTGGCCGCGGCCGAGCGCCGGGCCCGGCTGGAGCGCGTCCTCGGGCACATCATCAGCCGCGAGGGCCCGGTGCTGTCGACCGTGGAGCGCTCGCAGCTCATCCGGCGGGTCGTCGACGAGGCCCTCGGCCTCGGCATCCTCGAACCCCTCCTCGAAGACGCCTCCATCACCGAGATCATGGTGAACGGCCCGGACGCGATCTTCGTCGAACGCGGAGGCCGGGTCGAGCAGTTGCCGATCCGGTTCGCCTCCCACGACCAGCTGATGCAGACCATCGAGCGGATCGTGTCGACGGTCAACCGGCGGGTGGACGAGTCCAACCCCATGGTCGACGCCCGGCTGCCCTCGGGCGAGCGCGTCAACGTGATCATCCCGCCGCTCTCCCTGACCGGCGCGACCCTCACCATCCGCCGCTTCCCGCGCTCCTTCACGCTCCAGGAGATGATCGGCTTCGGCTCGCTCGACGAGCAGATCCTGTTCCTGCTCGCGGGGCTGGTGCGGGCGAAGTTCAACATCATCGTCTCCGGCGCCACCGGCACCGGCAAGACAACCCTGCTCAACGCGCTCTCCGGGCTCATCCCCGAGGGCGAACGCATCATCACCATCGAGGACTCCGCCGAACTCCAGCTCCAGCAGAGCCACGTCATCCGCCTGGAGTCCCGCCCCCCGAACGTCGAGGGCAAGGGCCAGATCTCCATCCGCGACCTGGTCCGCAACTCGCTGCGCATGCGCCCCGACCGCATCGTCGTCGGCGAGGTCCGCGGCGGCGAGTCGCTCGACATGCTCCAGGCGATGTCCACCGGCCACGACGGCTCCCTCGCCACCGTCCACGCCAACAACGCCGAGGACGCGCTGATGAGGCTGCAGACCCTCGCCTCCATGTCCGACGTCGAGGTCCCCTTCGTGGCGCTGCACGACCAGATCAACAGCGCCGTCGACGTCATCATCCAGCTCACCCGCTTCGCCGACGGCGCCCGCCGCATCACCGAGATCGCCCTGCTGGACAGCCACGGCGGGGAGCCGTACCGGCTCGCGACCGTGGCCCGTTTCCACGCCCAGCCCATGGCCCCCGACGGCCGGATCTACGGCGCCTTCGAGCACTTCCCGCTCACCCGCCGTACCGCGGACCGCCTCTACATGGCCAACCAGGCCGTCCCCCAGGCCTTCGGCGTCGCCGAGACCGCAGAGCAGCTAGCCACCCGAGAAGCCAGGTAGGTGCCGTCCCCCATGGAGCTACGAGACCTCGTCACCCTCACCACCGGCATCGCGCTGCTGACCTGCGTCCTGGCCGTGGTGGGCCTGCACGCGTACGCCACCGGGCGGGCCGAGCGCGCCGCCCTCATCGAACGGCTCTCGCACACCGGCCAGATACCGACGACCGGCCGCACCCGCCGCTTCCGGGGCCTGGACCGCCGGCTGCGCCGCACCAGCGCGGGCCGGAAGCTGGAACTGCGGCTGGCCGCGACCGGACTCGACGTCACACCGGGCGAGTTCTTCGCCTACATGCTGGGGACGGTCGCCGCGCTGTGGCTGGTCGGCCAGGCCGCCCTGGCCCCCTTCTTCGGGCCGATCGCCGGACTGCTCGGCGTCTGGGTGGCACTGCAGTTCCTCAACTGGCAGCGGCAGAAACGCATCGAGAAGTTCATCAACCAACTCCCCGAACTCGCCCGCATCCTGGCCAACGCCACCCAGGCCGGGCTCGCCCTGCGCACCGCGATCGGCATGGCGGCGGAGGAGCTGGAGGCACCGGCCGGCGAGGAACTGGAGAAGGTCGCCAACCAGTTGGCGATCGGCCAGTCCATGGACGAGGCGCTCGGCGACCTCGCGGACCGGCTGCCCTCCCGCGAACTCGTCGTCCTCGTCACCACGCTGGTGCTCTCCAACCGGGCCGGCGGCCAGGTCGTCGGCGCGCTGCGCAACCTCACCGAGACGCTGGAGGAGCGCAAGGAGACCCGGCGTGAGATCCGCACCCAGCTCTCCCAGGTCAACATGACGGCGTACGCCATCCCCGTCATGGGCGTCGGCTCGCTGCTCCTCATGAACGGCGTCAAGGACGGCGCACTGGACCGGATGACCGGCTCCCCGGTCGGCCAGGCCTGTGTGCTCATCGCGTTCGGGCTGTACGCGGTCGGGTTCTTCCTCATCCGCCGTATGTCCCGGATCGACGTCTGAGGAAGGGTGGTACATCACATGGCACTACTCCTCGCACTCGCCATGGGACTCAGCGTCTGGGGCGTCTTCGCCGGCATCCGCATGTACCGGGCGGAGGCGAAACTCCCCGGCGACCTGCTGCTGGCGCTGGAGGTCGGCGCCACCCGCACCGGCGCGGTCGACTCGCTCATCGACCGTCTCGGCATGCGCTACGCCCCCGCCGTACTGCGTCTGATGGGCCCGAAACTGGTCGCCAGGTACCGCCGCAAGATCGACCTCGCGGGCAACCCGGGCGGCCTGACCATCGACCGCTACGCGGCCCGCCGGGCGGTCTACGGCTTCCTCGGCGCGGTGGGATTCCTGGTCTTCCTGCTGCGCGGGCAGTACCTCGTGGCCCTGCTCCTCCTCGCCTTCGGCGCGTTCTGGACGGAGGTCGGCATCTGGGCGGCGATCCGTATCCGCAAGGACGAGATCGAGCGGACGCTGCCGGACTTCCTCGACGTCCTCGCGGTCGTCGTCAGCGCCGGCCTCGGCTTCCGCCAGGCCCTCGACCGGGTGGCCTCCCGCTACGAGGGTCCATGGGCCGACGAACTGCGCATCACCCTGCGCCAGATGGACCTCGGCATGAGCCGCCGGCAGGCCTTCGCGGAACTGCGCCGGCGCAACGACTCCGAGCAGGTCGCGATGTTCGTGACGGCGCTGCAGCAGGGGGAGGAGCTGGGGGCGCCGATCGTCGACACCCTCGTGTCCCTCGCCAAGGACATGCGCCGCACCGACGCGCAGAACGCCCGCCGCAAGGCCGCGCGGGCCGTTCCCAGGGCGACGCTGATGATCACGACGTTCATGGTCCCGGCGACGCTGCTGCTGCTCGGCGCGGGCCTCATCCTCGGCTCCGGCACCGACTTCGGCACGATCACGGGCAAGTAGAGGGCGGTGACCGACGATGTCGACGACGAGGGCCCGACTGGCCCGCCTACGCCACCGCCCGAACTCCCCGGACCCCGACAGCCTCGCCACGGAACCACCCGCCGCGCAGGCACCCCCCACCCCGCCGACCCTCCCCCCGGGCTGGGAACCGACCCACACCCCGACACCGGCCCTGCCGCCCCCGCGCCCCGTAGCCGCCCTCCCACCCGGCCGCCCGCTCCCGGCCCTCCCACCCGGCCGCCCGGCTCCGGCTCTGCCGGCGGTACCACCCCAGCCGCAACGGCACACCGAGACCGCGCAGCGAACACCGACACCGACACCGACACCGAGACCGCCGTCGGCCCCGGCACACCCGGATCCGCGGGGGACGACAGGCCAGTTGCGGCAGGAGCCGGAACCGCTTTCGGCCCCCGCACACCACGACCGGCGTGAGACGACAGGCCAGTTGCGGCAGGACCCGGAACCGCCCTCGGCCCCCGCACACCACGACCGGCCTGAGACGACAGGCCAGTTGCCGCCGAACCCCGGACCGCCCTCCGCCCCGGCACACCCACACCCGAACGACGGTACGGACCGGCCCACGCCACCCCCCGGCCCTTCGCACGCCCCGGCCAACAACGACCGCGCCCCCGGCCCCGTCGCATCCGCGCCCACCGCCGTAACGTCCGCGCCCACTCCCGCCCCCTCCGACCCAGGCCCCGCCCCGGCCTCCCCACCCGCCCTCCCGCCAGGGTCGGCTCCCGTCCAACCCACTTGGGCCGCCCGTCTGTCCGGGCCGGACCCCGTTCCGCCGCCCACCCCCACCCCCACCCCCATCCCGTCCGGGCCGGCCCTCGGTTCGCCCGCTTCTTTGCCCACCGACGCCGCCCAGCTCCCGCCCCCACCCCCCTCCGCCCCCAAGGCACCCACCATCCCCCTCCAGGTCAACGCGCTCCAGGCGATGTGCCGGCAGGTGTTCGGGTTTCGGCTTGCCATGATCGCCGTGGCTGCTCCCGCCGCCCTCCTGAACGCGGCCCCGGGGCTCCCGGTCCGGCTGGTGAGCGCGGCCGTCGTCGTCACCTTCATGGGCTCCTACGTCCTGTTCCGGGACTGGGAACGCTTCGGCCCCGTCCTCCTGCGCCACCCCACGCTCCTCGCCGTGGACACCCTCCTCGGCTCCCTGCTCCTCATCTCCGCCGGCCCGGACAGCACCCTCGCCTACGTCAGCGTCTGCACCCCCCTGCTGGCCGGCATCGTCTACGGCTGGCGAGGCGCCGCCGTCTTCGCCTCCCTCCAGTCCCTGATCCTCCTCGCGGTCCACGCCACCTCGAAGGACCTGCACACCGGCCCTGCGGAGACCCTTCTCCTGCCCGGCCTGTGCCTCATCACCGGCGCGGTCGGCTCGTCCCTGCGCACCCTCATGCTCCGCTTCGGCGCCGCCACCCAGGCCCTGACCGACGTACAGGCCAGACTCGCGGCCACGGAGGCGGTCAGCGCCGAACGCGCCCGGCTCGCCCGGGAGATGCACGACTCGGTCGCCAAGACCCTGCACGGTGTGGCCCTGGCCGCCGACGGCCTCGCGGCCTCGACAGCCGCCGACCACATGGACCCGGCCCTGGTCCGACGCCAGGCGGAACTCGTGGCCCGCTCGGCCCGCCGGGCAGCGGCCGAATCCCGCGAACTCCTGACCGACCTCCGCCGCGAGTCCGGCGCGGGCCACACCGGGGCCGCCACCGGCCCCACCACCGACGTCCTGGCCGAACTCGCCGCCCGCACGGAGGACTTCCGCGCCCGTACGGGCCTCGCGGCCACCTACCGCTCCACGGGCGAGCGCACCGCACAGCCCGTACCACTCGCCGTGGCCCGCCAGCTCCTCACCATCGCCGCCGAGGCGATGGAGAACGCCCACCGCCACGCGACCCCGACCCGGGTCGACGTACAGGCGGGCGTACACGGCGACCTGCTCCACATCAGCGTCTACGACGACGGCCGCGGCCTGCCCCCCGGCACCACCCTCGAACAACTCCGCCGCACCGGGCACTTCGGCCTGGTGGGCATGGTCGAGCGAGCGGCCTCGGTCGGCGCCCGCATCCACATCGGCCGCGGCGGCCACCCGCTGGGCACCGAGGTAAGGCTGGAGCTTCCCCTGGCGGCCGTGACGGCATGAACACCCCCGACGCATCACACGACAGGAGAGGAGGCCACCCCATGCCCCCCGGCCCCGAGCTGCCAACGGACCCCTTCGAGACCTTCCCCGTGCCCCCGGCGCTCAAGGTCGTCGTCGCGGACGACAACCCGGTGGTCCGCGCCGGTCTCACGGCCCTTCTCTCCGGCCGCCCGGATCTCACGGTCGTGGCCGAGGCCGCCGACGGCCGCGAGGCCTACGAGGCGGCCCGCCTGCACCGCCCGGACGTGATCCTGCTCGACGTCCGCATGCCCGGCGTCGACGGCATCTCGGCCCTGCCGTACCTGGTGCCGATCGCGCCGGTGGTGATGCTGACGTACAGCGGGGAGTCGGAGATCGTCCAGGAGGCGCTGCGCCGGGGCGCGGGCGGCTACCTGGTCCACGGCGAGTTCACCGCGGACCAACTCGTCACCGCCGTACGGGACATCAGGAACGGAAGAGCCCACTTCACGCCGACCGCGGCGGGAGCGCTGCTGGCGGAACTGCGCCGTTCACCAGGGTCCGGCGAGGCGCTCCCCGAAGGACTGGGAGGTGCGATTGCACATGTTTCCGATCCAGTAACTACCCAGCAGCACCACATCTTTTCCCAAAGTGCTTCGCAAATGCAAGCGGATGTGGGACAGTCTGAGCATCGGTCCCGACTGAGTACGAGGGAGGCGGAGATCATGGACCTCATCGCGTCCGGCATGACCAACCAGCAGATCGCCGCCACCTGCTTCATCAGCGAGAAGACGGTCAAGAACCACATCAACCGCATCTTCGCCAAGCTCCACAGCACCAGCCGCTCGGAGGCCGCCGCCAAATGGCTGGGCACGGCTCCGGGCCCGGGCCGAGGGCTGGGGTGATCGGCGATGGTCGGGAGCTCCAGGAGCGTGGATTGGGCCCGGATTTGGGCCCACGGGCCCTCCGCGGAAAACGGTGTCGTGTCGTACGGTCCCCCTGCCGAGAGCGGCACGGACACCCGACCCGGAGGGGAACGCCATGAGCAACTGGATCAACACCACCGTCGCGTATCTGCAGTCCCGCGCCGCCCGCAACGACAAGGGACAGACGGCGGTGGAGTACCTGGGCATCATCGCGGTGGTCGTGGCGATCGTGCTGGCCATCACGGGTACGGACATCGGTCAGACGATCTTCGACGCGATCCGGGCCAAGATCGCCGAAGTCACCGGCGGCTGATGCGGCTGCACAAGTACAACGACGCAGGGCAGGCCTTCCCCATCTACATCACGGTGGTGGCAGGTCTGCTTTTTCTCGCGTTCGCGTACTTCGCGGTCGGCCAGGCCGCGGTCAATCGGAACGGCGCCCAGACGGCCGCCGACGCGGCGGCGCTCGCGGCGGCACAGAAGACCCGGGACGAGCTCGCGGGCGACTGGCTGGGCGACGTACTGGACCCGACCAAGTGGCAGGGGATCTTCGACGGGGACGGAGCGCTCAACCACTGCGATCGCGCGGGTCAGTTGGCGGCACAGAACGACGCCAGGCTGGAAGCGTGCGACCAGCCGGAGCCACTGCGCTACGACGTCGAGGTGACGACCAACAAGACGGTCGGGCAGTCCATCGTCCCCGGCACGGAGGACAAGAGGTCGGTCGCCTCCGCCACCGCCGTGATTGAGTCGCTCTGCACGTTCGAGCTGCCCGGCGAGGGCGATGCTCTGCCCCAGCTCAAGTGCAAGGACAAGACATGGGACCTGAACCCGGACGATCTCACCGATCTACCGAAGCCTCAGGACCTCTTCGACGTCCACCTGGCCGACTGACAAGCGAACGACGAGTGACGAAGGAAGCAGAACGATGAGCATTCGGTTCACGGCGAAGGCCCGACGGGGGATCGTCGCGCTGACCCTCGCAGCCGGTCTGGCCGTCGGTGTGGCCGGCTGCGGCGGCAGTGGGGACGACGGCAAGAACCCCCAGGCATCTAACTCCGCGTCCAAGGACGATGGCTCGAAGCCGAGTGCTCAGGAGGGGCAGTCGGACACGCCTTTGACTGAGTTGCAGGGCTCGGACGGACTGCTCCTGCAGATCACCTCCGCCAAGCGCGACTCGGGCGGCTTCGTCACCGTGAACGGCAATCTGAAGAACGATGGCCCCAAGAGCCTGATCATCCCCTCCGCGCTCAGTGGCAACGAAACGGAGATCACCCGGAACGGGCTCTCCCTCGGCGGCGCCACCCTCGTCGACTCCAAGGGCAAGAAGCGCTACTACGTCCTCCGCGACACGGACGGCCGCCCGCTGACCACCACCGGATTCTCGACGATCAAGTCCGGTGAAACGCTGGCCGTGTTCATGCAGTTCCCCTCCCCGCCGACCAGCACCACCGAAGTGACCTTCCAGCTGCCGACGTTCACCAGCGGCACGATCACGATCTCCGGGTGAGGCTTCAGTGACCACCACTCCACGCCTCCCCCTGGCCGTCACGGCCGCGGCCCTCCTGGTCGCCACCCAGCTCGTCGGCGCCGCGACGGCCCGCGCCGACGACGACCCCAGCGTCCCGCCGGGCACCGAGACCACCGCCGCCGCTCCGGTGAAGATCGACCCGAACGACCCCGACCTGAAGCTCCCCGAAGGCGCCACGCTCGCCGCGCCCAAGGTCCTCGACATCAAGTCGGTCGTGGAGGACCAGGGAGGGGAGGAACGCCGTGAGGACACCAACACGTCCGTCACCTTCGCCCTCCAGGCCGAGGTCCTGTTCGGCAAGGACAGCGCGAAGCTCGGCGCCGAGGCCAAGGCCCGGATCGCGACGATCGCGGACGAGATCAGGAAGCAGCACGCGACCCAGGTCCGCGTCTTCGGCTTCACGGACGACCTCGGCTCGGCCGCCCACGGCGACGTCCTGTCCAAGCAGCGGGCCGACGCCGTACAGGGAGTCCTGGACCAGGACCTGAACGACCCGAACATCACCTTCGAGGTGCGCGGCTACGGCGAGCAGTACCCGATCGCCGACAACTCGACGGAAGCCGGCCGCAAGAAGAACCGCCGGGTGGAGGTCACGTTCCCGAGGACGGACGGCTGATCTCTCCTTCCGCCCACGTCTCGACGTCCACCCGGGCCCCGGCCTCCAGCCCCCACCCCGTCATCGCCCCGCCCGCCGCCTCCAGCACATGCCGGGCCCGGACCCGGGGCAGTCCCAGCCGCCCCGGCTTCATGGTGCGTACGGCGATGACGACGAGGTGCCGGTCCAGGTACGCGACGTCGATCGGGAAGCGCATACGGAAGGTGTGCACGCTGTTGGCGGGGGAGAGCAGCATCGCTCCGTCCACCCCGTCGCGGCCCAGCAGCCCCCGGGTGCGCGCCCGGTAGGAGGCCGCGATCTCCAGGGGGACCGAGACCTCGGCCCGGTCGTCCCCCGGACGCACGACCATCGTCCCCCGCCCGTCACGCCATCGCCGCGTCATACTCAGCAACCTCCGTGTGCGTACGGGTACGGGAAAGAAGGGGAAGATGCGGAAAATCGTACTGATGATGTCCGTCTCGCTCGACGGTTACTTCGAGGGCCCCGACCACGACATCGGCTGGCACCGGGTCGACGAGGAACTCCACCAGCACTTCAACGACTACGTCAGAACCCTCGGCGCCCTCCACGAGGGCCGCCGCACCCATGAGCTGATGGCCGCCTACTGGCCCACCGCCGACGCCGACCCCGACGCCTCCCCGGTCGTCGCGGAGTTCGCGCGTATCTGGCGGGACATCCCGAAGGCCGTCTACTCCCGCACCCTGGAGAAGGCCGACTGGAACACCACGGTGATCAGCGAGGTGGTGCCCGAGGAGGTCGAGGCCCTGAAGGCGCGGGGGAACGGGGACATCGGCCTCGGCGGCGCCGAACTCGCCGCCACCTTCCTGCGGCACCGGCTGGTCGACGAGTTCCGGATCTACGTCCATCCCGTGCTCGTCGGCCGGGGCGTACGCCTCTTCCCCGACGACTTCGTCGCCGAGTCGCTGAGCCTCGTCGAGAGCCACACCTTCGGCAACGGGGTCGTGCTCCTGCGATACGAGCGGGACGACACCGGCACTTCCGGGTAGGAAGAGGAGCATGACTGGACTCGGTGCTGTGTTCCGGCCCCAACTGCCCCCCGAGCGACTGCGCGCCGTCGCCCGTCTCGCGGACGAGAGTGGTCTCGACGAACTCTGGCTGTGGGAGGACTGCTTCCGGGAGGGCGGCATCTCCACGGCCGCGGCGGCTCTCGCCTGGACCGAGCGGGTGAGGGTCGGTGTGGGCCTGCTGCCCGTGCCGCTGCGGAACGTGGCCATCACCGCCATGGAGACCGCCGCACTGCACCGGATGTTCCCCGGCCGGGCGATCGTCGCCGTGGGACACGGCGTACAGGACTGGATGGGCCAGGTCGGGGCACGCGCCGAGTCCCCGATCACCCTCCTGCGCGAACACCTCCACGCCCTGCGCACCCTGCTGCGCGGCGAGCGCCTCACCACCACCGGCCGCTACGTCCGCCTCGACGACGTCGCCCTCGACTGGCCGCCCGCGACTCCGGTACCGGTCCTCGCCGGCGCCACCGGCCCCCGTACGCTCCGGCTCTCCGGGGAGGCCGCCGACGGGACCGTTCTGACCGCGTCGACACCGCCCGACGGAGTCCGCAGGGCCCGCGGGCTCATCGACGAGGGACGGGAGTCGGCCGGCCGCACCGCGGACCCCCACGAGATCGTCGTCTACCTCCTCACCGCTACCGGCCCCGACGCCACCGCCCGCCTGCGCGCCGAACTCACCGCCGAGGGCGACGCATCCGTCCCCGACCTCGGGGTCGCCGGAGACGCGGGCACCGTCGCCAAGGCGGTCGAACGTCTCGCGGAGGCCGGGGCGGACACGGTGATCCTCCAGCCGACCGCCGACGAGCCCGACCCCGAGGCCTTCGTCCGGTTCGTCGCACAGGACGTCAGCCCCCTCGTCCCCTGACCCCGCCCGACACCGGTGCGCCGGGCGCCGGGATTGCGGAGGCACCCGGTCCCGGTGAAAACCGGAGGCGCTCGGTGCCCGTCCCCTGCGACGATCACCCCATGGCCTCCCACGAACCCCACCGGGAACCCCGTACGTTCGAGAAGCTCGTGGCCGAGGGGGTCGCCGTTCCCACCGAGGGCTGGGACTTCTCCTGGTTCGAGGGGCGGGCCCGCGAGGAGCGGCCCTCGTGGCGGTACGCCGTCTCCCTCGCCGAGCGCCTCGGTCGCGCCGGTGCCGCACTGGACATCCAGACCGGGGGAGGAGAGGTCCTCGACTTCGCCCTCGGCCGGGCCGGGAAGACGCCGGCGCTCACCGCCGCGACCGAGCACTGGCCCCCGAACGTCGCCAAGGCCACCGCCCTCCTGCGCCCGCACGGCACGGTGGTCGTCGCCGCCCGCGAGGACGCCCCGCTCCCCTTCTCCGACGCCGCCTTCGACCTGGTCACCAGCCGCCATCCGGTCACCCCGCACTGGTCGGAGATCGCCCGGGTCCTCCGGCCGGGCGGCACCTACTTCGCCCAACACGTGGGCCCCCGCAGCGTCTTCGAGCTCGTCGAGCACTTCCTCGGCCCCCTCCCGCCGGAGCAGAGCGCCGACCGCGACCCCGGGAACGAACGGGCCGGCGCCGAGGCGGCGGGCCTGCGGACCGTCGACCTGCGAGCCGAACGCCTCCGCGTCGAGTTCGACGACATCGCGGCCGTCGTCCACTTCCTCCGCAAGGTCGTATGGATGGTCCCGGACTTCACGGTCGAGGCCCATGAGCCCCGACTCCGCTCCCTGCACGAGCAGATCGAAGCCGAAGGCCCCTTCGTGGCCCACAGCACCCGCCACCTCTTCGAGCTCCGGAAACCGGGGCGCCCCTGAGCGCCCCTCCGAGCAGGGTTGGCCAGGAACCGCCCTTCCAGCCGCCGGGCACTCCCGTGTGTTCCAGCCGACGTGGCCGCCGTCACAGCAGTGCCGGTTTCCACATTGTTATCCCCGCGAGTCGCATCCGACCCCATGCGTCACGTAAGTTCGGACCAAGGTAATTCGCGTCAGCAAAGCTGCGCGGGCGGCACCGCGCAGAGGAGGGGGCTGCGCGGTGCCGTTTTTGCATGTTCATGGCTTGCGAAGCCGTCAAGGGCGCGTTCGCGGCCACCGTCACCCGCCCGGGCGACCCCGACGACATTCGGCCGAACGGGTTCCAGGGTCCGTCAAACCGTCCGGATCCCCCCTCTTCCCCAGGAATCCCCTGGAAATCGGCCGTGTTTCAGCCAAGGGGGTGCCATGAATATGCCGATTTGCGGCCACCGCCGCGTCGTCGTTCGATTCCGGAGAGTAGTCATGGCGCGCCGATGTACGCAGCATCACTTACGAAGGGTTATGGTGGAAACCCCCCCTCGGGCCGGTCCGTCTCCCCCCCACGGACCGGCCCGTTTTTTGTGTCCCCCGACTGTCCCGGCGACCCGCACCCGACAACCGCCCCAAGCCTCGCAGGGGTAGGCTTCGGCGCGCGGGGACCGTCGAGGCACGGAGGGGCTGACAATCACGTGAACCTGCGCGACAAGCTGCGCGGCCTGTTGGTCAGGCTGTACGCGCGCCGGGTGGAAGGTCACCTGGACCACGCTCAGGTGCCCAAGCACATCGGCGTCATCATGGACGGCAACCGCCGCTGGGCGAAGGCCGCGGGCTCCACCACCGTGCACGGCCACCGCGCCGGCGCGGAGAAGATCGAGGAGTTCCTCGGCTGGTGCAGCGAGACGGACGTCGAGGTCGTCACCCTCTGGCTGCTGTCGACGGACAACTTCGACCGCCCGCAGGATGAGCTCGGCCCGCTGCTCGGGATCATCGAGGACGTCGTACGGACGCTCGCCGCGGACGGCCGCTGGCGCGTGCACCACGTCGGCACCCCCGACCTGCTGCCCGCGCAGATGCAGACCACCCTCAAGGAGGCCGAGGAGGCCACCGCCCACGTCGGCGGGATACTCGTCAACGTCGCCATCGGATACGGGGGCCGGCAGGAGATCGCCGACGCCGTGCGCTCGATGGTCCTCGACGCCCAGGAGCGGGGCGTCTCGATGGAGGACCTCGCGGACTCCGTCAGCGTCGACCTGATCGGCAGCCACCTCTACACCGGCGACCAGCCCGACCCCGATCTGGTGATCCGCACCAGCGGAGAGCAGAGACTGTCCGGTTTCATGCTGTGGCAGACCGCGCACTCGGAGTACTACTTCTGCGAGGTCTTCTGGCCGGCCTTCCGCAAGGTCGACTTCCTCCGCGCCCTGCGCGACTACGCGGCGCGACACAGGCGTTACGGCGGCTGACGTACAGCTCGGGCGTCTACCCCTTTTGGGGCGGAAGTAACAATGAGTTCACCGGGGCGCCGTCATACGTGTCGGCATGGTGACGCATGTTCGAGGGCATAAGCCAGTCAGGTCGATGCCCGAACCACGGGTGTCGGATCTCAGCGGGCGGCACGGGGCCGTCCGCCCGGGAGGCCCTTTGCACCAGCCCGACCGTGCGGTTCCAGCACGGAAGACAAGGCGGAGGGCCGGTTCTCGGCCCGTGCAACGCGGCCGTCGACCGGTCCAGCTCCACTCCGTCGCTCCCCGACCTCATCCGAGGGGGTACGTCCTTCCGTGGTGACCAGCACAAAGCGCCACAAGCCAGACCGGCGCACTTATGTCCTCGACACCAGTGTTCTGCTGTCGGACCCCAACGCCCTGAGCCGCTTCGACGAGCACGAGGTCGTGCTTCCCATCGTCGTGGTGACGGAACTGGAGGCCAAGCGGCACCATCCCGAACTCGGCTACTTCGCCAGGCAGGCCCTGCGTCTGCTGGACGACTTCCGGGTCCGCCACGGCCGTCTCGACGCCCCCATCCCGATCGGGGAACTCGGCGGAACCGTACGTGTCGAGCTCAACCACTCGGACCCCAGCGTTCTGCCGACCGGCTACCGCCTGGGGGACAACGACTCCCGCATCCTCGCGGTCGCCCGCAATCTGCAGGCCGAGGGATTCGACGTCACCGTCGTGTCGAAGGACCTCCCGCTCAGGATCAAGGCCTCGTCCGTCGGACTCCTCGCCGAGGAGTACCGCGCGGAGCTCGCCATCACGGGCTCCTCCGGCTGGACCGGAATGTCCGAACTGACCCTGCCCGCCGAGCAGGTGGACGTCCTCTTCGAAGAGGGGCACGTCTATGTCCCCGAGGCGGCCGAACTGCCCGTGCACACCGGTCTGACCATCCACTCCGAGCGCGGCAAGGCGCTCGGCCGGGTCACCCCGGACGGCAACGTCCGTGTGGTGCGCGGCGATCGGGAGGCGTTCGGCATCAAGGGCCGCAGCGCCGAGCAGCGGATCGCGCTCGATCTGCTCCTCGACCCGGACGTCGGGATCGTCTCGATGGGCGGCCGGGCCGGCACCGGCAAGTCGGCGCTCGCGCTGTGCGCGGGTCTGGAGGCGGTCCTGGAGCGCCGTCAGCACCAGAAGGTGATGGTCTTCCGTCCCCTCTACGCGGTCGGCGGACAGGAACTCGGCTATCTCCCCGGCTCCGAGGCCGAGAAGATGAGCCCCTGGGCCCAGGCCGTCTTCGACACGCTGTCCGCGGTCACCAGCCGCGAGGTCATCGAGGAGGTCACCGCCCGCGGGATGCTGGAGGTCCTGCCCCTCACCCATATCCGCGGCCGCTCGCTGCACGACGCGTTCGTGATCGTGGACGAGGCGCAGTCCCTGGAAAGGAACGTACTGCTGACCGTTCTGTCCCGAATCGGCGCCAATTCAAGGGTGGTTCTCACCCATGACGTGGCCCAGCGGGACAATCTGAGGGTCGGCCGCTACGACGGTGTGGTCGCCGTCGTGGAGAAGCTGAAGGGGCATCCGCTCTTCGCGCATGTGACCCTGACGAGGTCCGAGAGGTCGCAGATCGCGGCCCTTGTGACCGAAATGCTCGAAGACGGCCAAATCTGAGAGATTACGACCCGGTTGGCGCCGTCCCGCAAAGGCCCAGAGCCTAGCGGGGCGGCGCCTTCGCGTGGTGCCGTTCACCGAAATCCCCTGGGCCAAACGGCATGTGAGCTTTCACACGCAACTCAGAATTGCCACCCGGCGTCCGGTTACGGCAGAGTCTCATTCCTGTCAGGCCCCGCATACGACACACCTGTACCCCCTGGGGGTGCCCCCAGGCCTTTAAGGCACTGGGGGAGGTACGGCACCACAGCAGCACCACCAACTCCATAGTCGACGTCGTATGCCGCCCGAGCATCACACGGCACTTCCCGCGAGGGAGTCGCCCACCGGGCCCGAGCCTCCCGTGACCCCGTAGTTGGGAGGCCAGAGTCTAGGGGCACGATTGCGTCCGCCAGGGTCACCGAAGCGGGCGATGCTGGAAGGAAACCGTGTGAGCCGGATTTCGGTCCGGGGATTCGCAGTGGCCTCGGCCACCGCGGTCACCGCCGTCGGAAGCGTCGTCGGAGTTGCCTCGGGCAGCGTCGCGCAGAACAACGACGCCGAGCCGACGGCCGCCGACACCACGCTGCTCGCGGACATACCCACGGGCCAGCAGGCCCAGGTGCAGACCGCGTCCCTGACGCAGCAGGCCGACGCTCAGGCCATCCAGGCCGACGCGAGCGCCAAGAAGGACGCCGAGGAAGCCGCCCGCAAGGCCGCCGCCGACACCGCGATCGCCAAGAAGGCGGCTGCGGAGAAGGCCGCCAAGGAGGCCAAGGAGCGCGCCGAGGCCAAGGAGAAGGCCAGCCGCAGCGCCGGTGACTTCCCGATTCAAGGCTCGTACAGCGTCGCCGAGATCCAGTCGATGGCCGCGCAGATGGTGCCGAGCGGACAGTTCCAGTGCTTCAGCAACATCGTGACCCGAGAGTCCGGCTGGAACTACCACGCGGTCAACGCCTCTTCCGGCGCCTACGGCCTCTTCCAGGCCCTGCCCGCCTCGAAGTACTCGTCCGCCGGCTCCGACTGGCAGACGAACCCGGCCACCCAGATCAAGTGGGGCCTCAACTACATGAACAGCCGCTACGGCAGCCC